>JAHRVB010000127.1 GCA_019090895.1 Kangiellaceae bacterium | reverse complement strand
TGCTTGTTTCCCTCAAGCGAGGCGCGCATTATAGGCACTTTTTCACTCGCCGCAACCCTTTTATTGCTTTTTTATTAAATTAGTTAAAATCAACATTAATTCGATTAAATAACGCACAAACCCGGCTTAAATCGACTACTTTTTATCCAATATAACGCTATAGACTTGTCTCTAGATAAAGCTCAAATATCTAATACCCTATTGGCTAATAGATGTATTAATCAATATAGAGTTCAACTAATACACTTTAGGTCTATTTTCGAGAATAGTAACGCTTAATTTCACCAATTTGAGCTTGCTCTGAAATTTTAAGAACAACCGGTTTATACAAATGAATAGTTCCTTGGACGATTGAAGTTTCATCAATTTCCAAAATCGGTGTTTCATTACCCCAGCCAAAAAAGCTACCGCCAGACTTTTCAAATACAATATCTCCTAAAATTACGGTATTGCCGATTAATTGAACATCACCGTTAACAGTCTTGAGAGCCTTAGCTACATTAACACCGACCAATTCAATCCCACCGTTAACAGTGACGATACTTCCCCCTACTTTGCTGTTTTTGCCAACAACGATTCCCCCATTAACCGTTTCTAGGTTTGATGCTACCGTTAAATGGTGGCCAGCTTCTATTCCACCATTAACAGTTTTCGCTCGACTCACAGACACATTATTACCCATTTCTATTCCTCCATTTACTGTATCTATAACTTTCGCCTTAACACCCGAAGCCAAATCAACTCCTCCATTAACACTGGAGAGATTACCCACAGTAGAATTAGCGTCTATATCTATTCCTCCAAACACAGAGTTATAGTTCAAGCCGGGTGAATTACTACTTGCTCCAACGTGCACCGCGCAAGCAGATACTGATAGAACACCAATAGCGACAATTGAAAATTTGATATACCGATTCATTTTATTCTCCAAGATTTAAGGTCTGCAATTAGATAGCAATTTCTTTGCCAACCTTAAACGCTATAGTTAGGCGTGAGAATATGGCGATTTTATGATTTCTTTAGTCAGTAATAGATACAAAACAGAGAGGTGCAATTAGCTAAACTCACCATTAAATGGTGGAAAAAACATAACGTCCATTTCATACGACGAAACGGCTACTTAATACTGCGACGAGATACAAGGACAACAACAAGCCAAACAGCATATAACAAAGGTTCGTTAAGGTCTGATTTACTTTGCCAAACGAAATGAACGATTGAAAGTGCCCCAATTAAGTATGCTAATCGGTGTAAAGCCTTCCACTTCTTGCCTAATCGTCGTTGCATAGCCTTGGTAGAAGTTACCACTAGCGGCAACATTAGTAATAACGCCAACATTCCAACCGTGATATAGGGTCGTTCTATTACCTCATTGACTAACTCGGAAATATCCAGATTCAAATAGAACGTAAAGAATAAGGCGACATGCAATAGCATATACCATCCAGCATAGAGACCTAACATTCGCCGAAAATTTACTAGTATCGGAAATTGAAAAACCCTCCTTAGTGGTGTCACTGAAAGACTTAACAATAGGAAGACAAGTGCCCAAAATCCTAAAAGATGGAGCATTATTTCTTGAGGATCCGCTCCCAAAGTACGATGGATAGCGGCAAAGATTAGATAAATTAGCGGTAGCCAACAAATAACGTGGGCTGACACCTTACTCAGTTTGTATACCACTCTAGAATTCCCGAACCAAATCCATGCCTACATACATAGGTGCAACTTGATCTTGATATCCATTAAACAATTGAGTTGGAATTCTCTTAACACCAAAGAACGACTCATCGGTAATTCTACGTTCATTCGCTTGACTCCAGCGCGGATGAGCTACCGCGGGATTAACATTCGCGAAAAAACCATACTCTCTTGGCGCGCTTTTATGCCATGTATTCGTAGGTCTTTGCTCTAAGAATCGAATCGAGACAACTGATTTAATGCTCTTAAATCCATATTTCCAAGGAACAACCAGCCTAAGAGGTGCACCATTTTGACCAGGTAAATTTTTCCCATAGACTCCGGTAGCAATGAAAGTAAGTGGATTCATTGCTTCGTCCATTCTTAACCCTTCTTTATATGGCCATGGCAAGACATGAAATCCTAATGCTCCTCGTTTCTGGCCAGGAAAAGTCGAACGCGATTGAAGCGTTTTAAACTCTATGTACTTGGCATTGGAGCTAGGTTTAACTCGGTTGATCAAATCGCTCAATTGAAATCCTTGCCAAGGGACAACCATTGACCAGCCCTCAACACATCGAAGTCGATAGATCCGCTCTTCTATATCAACCCAACTTAAAATATCCTCCAAAGTATATTCACCAGGTTTTTCGACATTTCCGGTGACTTTAACTTTCCAGTCGTTGCCCGGTTTGAACTCAGTGGCCAATTCGGCTGGTCTGCTTTTATTGGTTGAGAACTCATAGAAATTATTATGGTGCGTAATGACATATTCACTACTTAATGGCTCGGTAGTGGTAAAAATATTTCCTTTTGTTTGCGCATTCAATAATCCATTGTTTCCCAACAATGGAAGTCCAGCAGATAAATACCCCAACTTTTTGAGAAATGCACGTCGATTCCAAAACGCCTCTTCTGGAGTTATTTGCTGCTCTTTAATACTGCTATATAGCGATCTAAATTTACGATTTTTCATTGTGGTAGGTATCTTAATTAGCTATCTCTAAAACATTCATATACTACGGTTACAGACGAAAACTCAAATTCGTTGTTACTGTCACGCGCGATTTATATAAGTTATGAGTTCAGCCAAACCACAAATATTCAGCCTCACCGAATAGTTACGCGGCGCCGACCTTCTTTATTACATCACCCGTAATTCGAGTGACTTTTGAAGAGCAAATCGCGTTTAAATGAGAATACTCTCATTTCTTTGCTAAACTTAATACGAAAGATTCCAGTCGCTATGTAAATCGCACTATTCTGGGAAACGTGGAAAGTACCTAAACAAGACTTAAATACTATTGACAACGTCGCACAATATGGCATTATTCGCGCGAAATATTTGCCGCATAAAAGAGAATAAACTATGAGCCAAGTCGACTTTAACCGACTGATATTAAAGGGAATTACCCCTGAAGGCAATAAATTTCGACCGAGTGATTGGGCCGAACGCTTGTGTGGTAACTTATGTACCTTTAGAAATCGACGAATGTACTATTCACCTTTATTACGCCCAGCAGTAATTGAGGGCATCAAATGTGTCATTGTCGACGCAAAACTACACCTCGAACATCCCGCTATTCTTGAAGACGTTATCCATTTTGCGACAAAAAACAATTTACAGACTGAAAAAGAAAAATGAACTACTAAGACTTTCTCCGCGTAAGAGCCCTTATTTGGCTCTATCCAACCAACAGCTCTTTCTACTATAAAAATAATATTGCGCTTTTCTTCTCAAAATAAGCATAAAAAACTTAACTTTTATCACTGAAAACCGCTATATTAGAGATGTAGATGTAATATTTAGGACAAACATTATGAATAAAAAGACTCATGCCTTGCTGAGCGTAGCACTTATTGTATTTTGCGCAAGCTTGCACGCAGCCGAAAAAATAATGTACAAATGGACTGATAGCAACGGCGAAATCCATTATACAGAACGTGCCCCAAAGGGAATCGAATACACTCGGATAAAAACTTACGTTGATTCAAGCTCAACAGGTCCGGTAAAAACCAATTCTACCAGTTCACAAGATGAGAAAGTTAAAGATGGGAATAGTACATACAACTCTTGGCGAGACGAAAACTGTACTATGGCAAAGCAAAATCTAGATATTTTGACCAGTAAATCTAGGATTGGCGTCGATGATGGTCAAGGCGGAAAACGCCTGATGTCAGACGAAGAAAAACAAGCGCAAGTGAAGCAAATGGAACAACAACGAGATAAATATTGTTCCGCATCAGAAGATGGTTAGTCGGTTTTCGCTAACCAATCAACAAGCTCTTCAAACTCAAATGGCCAACCCAGTTGGTCAGTTTCATTGACCAAAACAGGTATTCTAATACCATACATTTCCACCAATTCATCATTTTCTGAAATTTCGACCTGTTCAAATCTAAGGTTTTTGCTTATATCCCCCAAATTCAGCCGAATGTATTGAATCATCTCCCAGGCCTGCTCACACAAATGACAACCTGCAGTGGTCATAAACTGAATAGTCTTAACACTCACAATATAAAATTTCCATCATACATATTTAGTAAAAGTTCACTTATGCTCGCAACTGAATTTTCCAACATCGGTGCAATGACTTGCGGAAAAAATCTTGAGATGTCGTTTTCTTGGTTATCTCGCTGACAGCTATCCTCTCATTTCCTTCAAATTCCATTTTAAATTGAGCAAAATTATTGGAGAAAATTAGAATTCCATTAAGCTCAAGTAACTCAATACAATTCTCAATCAAAGAGACATGGTCTGTCTGTACCTCAAAATGGTCTTGCATTTTTTTAGAATTCGAGAAAGTCGGTGGGTCGAGGAAAATAACATCAAATTTTTCGGTATTTTGTTTTGCCTCATCTAACCAACGCAAACTATCATCTCTAATAAATTGATGTTTACTAGAATCGATATTATTTAATCGAAAGTTATCTTGCGCCCAGCTTAGGTAAGTATTCGACATATCAACATTAACTGTCTTCATCGCGCCTGCTGTGGCAGCATATACAGAAACAGAACCTGTATAACAAAATAAATTAAGCAGCTTTTTACCTTTCGATAGATCAGCTACCATAGCGCGAGTTAGCCGGTGATCAATGAACAGACCTGTATCGAGATAATCAGCCAAATTAATAAGAAATTTCCGACCACCTTCATTTATTTCCCAGAACTTTTTATCTGTAATGGCACCCGACTCACTGCGCCCTTTGGTTTCATACTGCCAATCTCCCTTTTGTTGACGCCTTTGCTTGATAAAAACGTTATTCAAAGGAATTTCGAAAACACCAGCAGCAGCCCGCTGAATTTCCATTAAACGACGATTTGCTAATTTTGGTTCCACTGATTTAGGAGCTTTATACTCTTGTATATTTAATTTATCGCCGTAAACATCAATGGCTGCGTTATAGTCAGGTAAATCCGCGTCGTAAATTCGATAGCAACTTAAATTATTTTTACTTAAAAACTTTTTCAATCGGGTTCTATTTTTGCTCAATCTGTTACAAAATTCCAAACCAGCTTCAGAGAGTTTCTCCCTAAATTGAGGATCGAATTGATCATTGTTCTGTTTCTTTACAAAACTCTCTGACTTTATCTCCAGATTTAACAGTTCACACGCGATACTTCCATTGTTAAATTTATAGATTTTCTTTGCTCTAATGCCCATGGCATGCCCAAAATCTTTATTTGGGCATAATATAGATGCATTCCAGCCTGAGAACTTACTCTTTAGCAGGTCTCCGAGCTGATTATAGGTACTTTTAACTTGGTCAAATTCTCCTAATCGTTCGCTGTAGGGTGGATTAACGATGACAACTCCAGCTTCTGGCAGCTCAATTTGATCAACCTGATCTAATCCTGCAATTCGAATCTTAATAAACTTATCGACTTGAGCCAAAGCAATATTCGTTTGCGCGGTACGAACAGCTTTTGGATTAATATCACTCCCAAGAATGACCAACCTTTGTTTATTGGCGTTATCGACTTTCTTCTTATTGGCGTTCTCGACCGTACTTTCCCACAAATCGGGCTTAAATTGTAGCCAACCAAAAATACCTAAGTATTCTCTAAAATGCCCCGGCGCGATGTCGAGCGCCATCATTGCTGCTTCGACTAGGAAAGTACCGGACCCGCACATGGGATCATAAAGAGCGAGCTCGAGATCATCTTTTTGTTCACATTTAACCAGCCATCCAGCTCTCATTAAGAGTGCAGCGGCTAAATTTTCTTTGATTGGAGCAGCCCCGCCTTCAGAGCGATATCCTCGTTTGTGGAGCCCGACTCCAGCAAAATCGATGGATATAGTGACTTGGTTATGTCTAATTTTACAATGAATAGCAACATCAGGCTGGATGAAATCCACATCAGGCCGAGCTGACCCAGACTCAACGAAATGGTCAACAATTGCATCTTTTATGCGTTGTGATACATATTTGGTATGCGATAAGTCCGACCTAAAACTTTGTGCGTTTACTAAAAAGCTCGAACCGATTCCGAGGTGTTGGGACCAATCAATGATCGAAGTATTATCATACAAAGCCTGTTCGTCCTTTGCCTCAAAGCTAGCAACGGGATACATCACACGACTTGCAACTCTAGACCACATTAATATGTCGTAGAGAACAGACCATTCTGCTTCAAAATTAACAACGGAAAGTCCTTCTCTTACATTTTCCGCACCTAATTGATTTAATTCGTCAACTAGCAAGTATTCCAAACTCGAGGCGCAGCTTGCAAAAAACTTTGGCATAAGTTTATGATTCTCTATGATTTCGTATCTAATATTGCCCGAATTATACGCGCTAGAACATCTAAAGTCAGACTAGTTATCCACTTAATTACATAACTCTAATAACGGGTCGATTCCTGCTGCTTTTATGCTGAATACTACGAGGGTTAAACGTTTGATTTACTTGAAAAACCTTAAATTTGGTCTATATTTGAACAAGGATAGACCACATTGAGTAACTTGATGTCACAAGAGACTAAACATATCATTCTCGTCGTAGATGATGAGCCAACCAACGTCGCGATATTAAATGCTATGTTGAATACTCAATATAAGATTAAAGTTGCACTGTGTGGAAAAGACGCGATAAAAATAGCCTCCACTGCGCCCTACCCTGATTTGATTCTTCTCGATGTAGTCATGGATGACATGGACGGATTTGAGGTTTGTAAAATATTAAAGCAACAATCCATAACTAGCGATATTCCGGTAGTGTTTGTCACCGCTCTTAGCGATGTGAAGACAAACCGCAAAGGAATAGAGCTCGGGGCAGTAGACTTCTTTAGCAAGCCATTTAGCGCGCCAATTATACAAAAACGAATAGAAAACCACTTGAAATTAATTCAACAAACCAGACAAATCGCGATGATGAATTCCAGTGGCTCGTAACAATAACTTAATTAACTAAACTCAAGGTTAAACTAGTTTTGACTAACTCCCGGCGATATTTTTTAAATTTGAATATTATATTACTAAAACGCACTATCCTTATTTCAATCGCTATATCTGCGATCATCTCTAATTTATGTCTGGCAGAAACTCAACGAGAACGTCGAATAAAAATAGCCCTTTGCTTAAATTTTATCGAACATACAAGCTGGCCAAACGAAGAACAAAAATCGCAGTTTAAAATAGGCATCATTGAGTCAAATCAAGCGATAACACCATTATTTAAATCTGCGGTAAGAGCTCGTACGGTTCGTGGCCTCTCTATCGAAGTGAGCTTAGTCGAAGATTTTAAAAGTCTTAGAAACTACGACTTGTTGTTTATCGCTGATGAGCAGATAAAATCGGTCAGTGAAATTAATCGAATAAGTTCAGAGTCTGAAACACTAATAGTGACAGTTGAAACCCTCGATAAAAAGAAGAGCATGATTAATATCATAAGAAATAGCGCAGGCTCTTTCGGGTTCGAAGTTAACTACCCCAACATAACTTTCGAAAAATTAGAAATAGATAGAAAGAAATTACTGCTTTTAGGTGGTACAGAGTTAGACATGGTTCGCCTCTTCAAAGAAGCCGAAAAAGAACTCAATAAAACAAGAGAATACTTAACAAGAAGAGAAAATGAACTAGAGCAATTAAACAAAGAATTAAAGAAATCCATAGCGGCATCAGAAAAAACGCGTAAAGAGTTAAGTCAATCAAAAGAAACACTTGAAAAGCAGCAGCTTGTCGTTGAAAGCCAAACCAAAACCATAAGAGCGAAGAATATTTCTATTCGAGAGCAAGAAGGTGAATTAGTTGCCGTTCAAGACGATCTCAAAAGTACGAGTAACAAACTGGAACAAAACTCACTAGAGCTAAAATCGAGAGAAGATGAACTGGCCGATAAAATAGCAACCATCGAGGCCAAAGAGAAAGAATATAATAAATTAGCGGATAGTATTAAAGAGAGATCTGATTTTTCAAAAAAACAAATAGAAGACATATCGGCACAAGCTAAACTCTTAAAACAACAAGACGAGAGTTTAAAACAACAAAATATCCTGATTGAGCAACAGCAAATCTGGATTCTTGTTGGCGCAATAGCTTTGGGCATATTCATCCTTCTGATGATTACAATGTATAAATTTAATCAGGAGAGAAAACGAGCAAACTTAAGACTGCTGGACAAAAACTTGGCTCTCGAAGATGTCCGAACGAAACTCATTCTTGCAAAAAAGCAAGCAGACGATGCTAATCAGGCGAAATCATCATTTCTAGCCAATATGAGTCATGAAATTAGGACTCCGATGAATGCAATATTGGGCATGATTCATTTAACACAATCTACCCCCCTTAGTAACAAGCAAGAAAATTATCTAACAAAAATGGGCAATGCTGCGAAATCATTACTAGAAATAATCAACGACATACTCGATTTTTCGAAGGTAGAAGCGGGTGAGCTAAAAATTGAACAGATAAATTTTCAACTATCGGATGTTTTGGAAAACCTATCAAATATCGTCGGTATGCGAGCTCAAGAAAAAGGACTCGAATTTATTTACGATGTCGACCCCCACATCCCCAACAATTTAATTGGCGACCCGCTGAGGCTAGGTCAGATTCTAATTAACTTAACAAGCAATGCTATGAAATTTACCCATGAGGGTGAAATTTTCATTTCAATAACGCCAACGGTCGTAAAGAACAATAATATGACACTCGCTTTTTCAGTGAAAGATACCGGTATCGGTATGGAAGACAGTTCGCTGGAAAAACTTTTCAAGCCTTTTACTCAAGCAGATAGTTCGACAACACGAAAATTTGGAGGCACCGGTTTGGGCCTCGCTATCTGCAAGAGTCTAATTAACAAGATGGGTGGCGAAATAAACGCAACCAGCCACCCTAAAAAGGGAAGCGAGTTCACTTTCCATATTAATCTAAAAAGTGCCTCAGTGACTAGCGAGATAGAATCACAAAAAAGCAAGCTGAAGTTAGCTGAAAAGCACTTTCTAATTGTAGAGCACCACCCTCTTGCGAGTCAGTCCTTGCGAAAATGTCTAGAGCTTTTTAGTCTGAATGTTCAAGTCACTGAAATGTTTTCGATTGAAGATATTCCAGACGAAATATCAAAGCACCAATATGACTTAGTCTTTATTGACAATAAGCAAGATGAAAAGCAAGTCAATTCACTGCAAACGTATTTTCAACAGTTAGAGGGTGTCAATATTGTTCAGCTGCGATCAAACTACGACGTAAGCCAATCTCAGAATTATAGTGAGCTACAAAGCAACAGTACAATACTGACAAAACCAATTACACCTTCTAGCGTTTTCAACTGCCTGATGGATTTTTACGGGAAGAATGAAAAAAAGAAGCTACTAATTGAAACACAGCGAAGACGAAAGAGTAATTTGGAATCTAATAAAATTAATTTGAAAGGTATACGTATATTACTTGTCGATGACAATGAAATTAACCGCGAAATAGCCTGCGAAATTTTGGCGCAAGCCGGCGTTGTTGTTGAAATGGCGGGCAACGGTAGAGAAGGCGTAGAAAAAGTATTAGAAGGCGACTTTGACTGCGTGTTAATGGACATTCAGATGCCTATTATGGATGGTTATCAAGCAACTGAAATCATCCGTACCACGCATAACATGGATGAACTTCCAATCATAGCGATGACAGCTAACGCGATGAGCGGCGACAAAGAAAAATGTCTCTCCAGTGGAATGAACGACTATGTTTCAAAACCAATTGATATCGCTGAATTTTTCGATTCGCTTGCTCGTTGGACGACGCCAAAACAAGAGAATACGATAAGTTCTATTACTAAATCGATCTCCGAATTCGATGACAATGAATCTATGCTAATGAAGCTTCTGGCGGCATTGAAAACCGTCGATAGCCTTTCCGGTCTAGAGTTAATGCAAGGCCATGTTAGACCTTACGTGTCACTTCTGGTTAAATTCTACCGAAAGAATACTGAACTGCCGAGTCAATTATTGGCCTTAAATGCTTCAGAGGACTTTCAATCCTTGGCTCGACATGCCCATTCGGTAAAAGGCGTTTCTGGTAATTTAGGTATGTTCGACCTAAGTGAGGCCGCTGGCATTGTCGAAAAACATTGTCGAAATAATGCGACTCCATCAGAGGTAAAGTTGAGTTTGGAGCATTTAGTTAATGAATTAAAACTGTCCTTGTCGGAACTAAATGATTTAGTTGTGATCGAAGAAGACGTCGCCAGAAGTGACGACTCAAGTGATATTGACATCAACACATTTATGACCGAACTTAAATTAAAAATTAAGGAACAAGACACAGTCGCTTTAGAGCTGATTCCGAAAATCATCAGTTTTTATTCTAACGATTCTGAAAAACTCAACCTAGCGAGAGATATAGAAAACTCTCTCAATAGCTTCGATTTTTCAGGTGCGTTACAGGGCTTGGAAAAACTAAAACTTTAGTTCACACATCAAAACTTCAATTAGCTGCATGCGATTCCATTTTAACTAGCGCTTGTTGGTTCCTATGCGCTTTATAGATTTAGGGTTTATCTTTGCTTAAAGCTACAGCGTTAACGTTTTAGCGATTTAAGTTTTTCTGCAATGTCATTAATTAATTTAGGACCTTTGTAAATAAACCCCGAGTAAATCTGAACAAGGCTCGCACCAGCTTGAATTTTGTCAACAGCTCCTGCTGAATCGCAAATGCCACCAACTCCGATAACTGGAAATTGTTGATTTGATTGTTTTAGAAGACTCTTTAACACTCTATTACTGGATTTAAGTACAGGCAATCCACTCAATCCACCTTGCTCCTGATGAT
Source organism: Kangiellaceae bacterium (assembly GCA_019090895.1). Classification (GTDB taxonomy): domain Bacteria; phylum Pseudomonadota; class Gammaproteobacteria; order Enterobacterales; family Kangiellaceae. The sequence goes on along the minus strand of JAHRVB010000127.1, from coordinate 2,684 downwards.
TTGGTAATCCTTCGACTCCAACTCTTGAGAAAGTAGTATTGGTTGCAATAATGCCATCAATTTTTAATTTACAAAATGAAGCCGATAACTCTTTAACTTCTTCCTCATTTAGGTCAGGTGCTATTTTTATCAATATAGGAATTCTCTTGTTATAAGTACCAGTCAATTCCGTTTGTTTTGCTTTTAATACGGAAATTAGCTCTTCAAGAGCTTCACCAAATTGCAGTTGTCTTAGATTGGCTGTATTAGGCGATGATATATTGACTACAATGTAACTAGCATGTGCATAGACCTTCTCGAGGCAAATAAGATAATCTTCCGTTGCTTTCTCAACCGGAGTATCAAAATTCTTGCCTATATTTATACCCAACACACCATTGTATTTTGTCCGTTTAACATTTTCTACTAGATGGTCAACACCCAAATTATTAAATCCGAACCGATTAATTAGTCCGAGAGATGCAGGAAGTCGAAATAATCTGGGCTTAGGGTTTCCAGGTTGCGCTCTCGGGGTAACGGTGCCTATTTCAATGTGACCAAATCCCATTGCTGCAAATGCATCAATGCAACTACCATTCTTATCTAAACCCGCAGCTAGACCGACTCTATTCGGGAATTTTATCCCTAACACTTCAACAGGATCATCGATTTGCTTTTGCACTATTAGAAAACGGAATATAGAACGTTCGATTCTGGCTAGCCATATCAAACTGAGGTCATGAGTCTTTTCAGCATCCATTCTAAAAAGAAAAAATCGTACGATCGGGTAAAACAAAGAAAACATTATCAATCTGAACCTGGCTAAATTTTGGGCCGATTATACATTGATCGATTACGATTTAGCACCCTAGAATTCAGCTTCAATAGAATTAACTAGGTATTCGGTAGGTGTTTCAAATGGGAGATGTGTTAGTGTCGGTATCGAACCCGAATGTTCCCCCTTCGCTGCAAAGTTAGGAAACGGCCCCAGCTGACTGAAAATCTGGGGCTTCACTTGAACATTATTTTTTCTTTGGTGCGGCTTTCTTGGTCGCTTTTTTCTTCGTCGCTTTCTTCTTGACGACCTTCTTCTTTAAGGTTTCTTCCCATTTTCCGTCCACATAATGAGCACTCCAACCGCTAGCCTTACCATCAATTTCGCTCATCACATACTGCTCTTTTACTTTGCGACTGTACCTATACATCGCCTTGTTGCCTTCAGGATCAGCAACAGGAGCGGTGGTTAAATAGTCGAATTTTGGGTCAAGTTGTTGTTTAACGGTTAGCAATTCCTCTACCAATGGCGCTCGTGTTTCTCTATTTCTAGGGAATTGGCTAGCAGCCAAAAATATACCAGAAGCACCATCGCGCAAAATATAGTGGTCTTCAACTTTTAAGCATTTAAGCTCTGGCATCGGAATGGGATCAGCCTTTGGTGGTGCAGCTTCGCCACTCCTTAATAACTTACGAGTATTCTTACACTCTTCACTGGTACAGCCAAAGTACTTACCGAAACGACCGACCTTAAGTTGCATTTCGCTTTCACACTTATCGCAGTCTATTATTGGACCATCGTAGCCCTTGATTTTAAAACTGCCTTGTTCGACTAAATAGCCTTTACACGTTGGATTATTGCCACAAACATGTAATTTCCTATCTTCGTCAACCAGATAACCATCCATTGCTGACTCACAAACAGGGCAACGTTTCTTGAGTAAAAGGTTTCGGCTTTCAGCCTCTTCATCTTTATCAACCGCTTCAATTTCATCATCGGTAATAAGATTCATAGTGTGCTTACACCGCTCTTTGGGTGGCAATGAAAATCCACTGCAGCCCAAAAATGTACCCATAGAAGAATTTCGAATCATCATATCGTTGGTATTGCAAAGTGGGCATATCATATCCATTTCCACGGATTTTTGATTTTCCATGCCGCCATCTTCAACCGGCAATTCTGCTTTGTCTAATCTTTGGGTAAGATCATCGTAAAATCCAGTGAGAGTCTCTTTCCAGTACTTTTTACCGTTTGCGATAACATCCAGCGTTTCTTCCATTTTTGCAGTAAAAGAATAATCCATCAGATTTTCAAAACTCTCACCAAGGCGATCGGTGACTATTTCTCCCATCTTGTTAGCGTAAAATCGACGGTTTTTAACAATTACATAGCCTCGATCTTGAATGGTTGAAATAATTGCTGCGTAGGTCGATGGTCGACCAATGCCACGTTTTTCAAGTTCTTTAACCAGAGCCGCTTCACTAAATCTGGCTGAAGGCTTGGTAAAGTGTTGCTTAGGGAGCAGCGCTTCTAATTTTAGGGTTTCACCAACCTGCACTTCTGGTAAAATTGTATCATCATCATTTTTACCTTTTCGAGGTGGTTGCACTGAAGTCCAACCATCGAATTTAACGACTCGTCCTTTGGCCGCTAATTTAAAATCGCCTGCCATAACCACTAAATTTGTCACATCGTAAACGGCGTCAGTCATCTGGCACGCAATGAACTGGCTCCAAATTAGGTTGTACAGCTTGACAGCATCATCATCAACATTCTTTATATGTTTGGTTCTAGTACGAGCGTTTGTCGGTCTAATCGCTTCATGCGCTTCTTGCGCGCCCTTTTTACTTGAATAGAACTTGGGTGAATCAGGCAAATAACGATCGCCGTGATTCTCCTTAATGTAATCTCGACACATGGCTAATGCATC
>JAHRVB010000126.1 GCA_019090895.1 Kangiellaceae bacterium | reverse complement strand
TTAGCCAGAGCTGCTGGTGTTCCTGCTCGTGTTGTTGTTGGGTATCAAGGCGCGGAAAAGAACCCACTGTCTGATTATTGGATTGTTAGATATGCAAATGCTCACGCTTGGACGGAAGTTTGGTTTGAAGGTGAAGGCTGGGTAAGAATTGATCCCACATCTGCTATCGCTCCAGAAAGAGTCGAAGAGCAATTGAGATCGGATTATTACCAGCGAGATAGTTTATTTGAAGAGTTTGGATTTGATGCCGTTGACTTAGAAAATATAGGGTGGGCGAAAAATATCGGGTTTTGGTTAGATCAAGCCAATACCGGTTGGAATGATTGGGTGTTAGATTATGGAAGAGATAAGCAAAAGGACCTCTTTAGTGGATTGGGTTTATCACGATTAAACTCAGGACAAATTTTATTAGTGATGATGTTGCTGGTTGGTGTGTTTTTGATTTGGATCAGTTTTAGTTTTTTGCGAGCGCGAGATGATATTGATGCAACGGAAAGAGCGTTCCGAGTATTAGTTCAAAAGCTCTCGAAAGCAGGGATTAATTGCGATGCTAATACCTGTATCACCCAATTGGAACATCGATTAATGATTGATGAAAATGAAAGTCGTTGTTATCAAAGTAACTCCCTAGAACAAATTATCGAGTTACTTCGGTCATATAGTAAAATTCGTTACCAACCTCAGGCAAATCTGAAAATTGCCCAAAAGAACTTTCAAAATCGAGTAAAGAGCCTTAAAATTCAGCGTTTGTAACTTTACGGCGTATTTTGTCCTGTGATTGAATCATTACTGTCACCTATTTACAACTTCCTGCAGTGTGAAACCCCCCAAGCTTGGTTGGATTATGCGCTGGAACATCAGGATATAATGCTAATTGATCATTGCAACTGTGAGAAAAAAGCTGCCAATAACGCAATAAGTTTGATATTTAAATATACAGAGCGACATGGGCTATTGATGAAAATGTCGAAGCTGGCGCGAGAAGAACTAAGGCATTTCGAGCAAGTTTTGCAAATTATGAGGAATAAGAAGATCGAGTATAAGGCTCTTTCAGCTTCAAGGTATGCATCTAAACTGTTTTCAATTTGTAGAAAAGATGAGCCAAGTGCACTGATTGATAGACTAATTATAGGCGCATACATCGAAGCGCGCTCGTGCGAGCGGTTCGCTAAAATTGCCCCCCTTCTAGATGCAGACCTCAAGAAATTCTATTTATCACTACTGAAATCCGAATCCCGACATTTCTCCGATTACCTTGCACTTGCCGCTGAATATTCTGATGAAGACATATCTTCACGAGTCGCCGAATTTGGCAAATTGGAAGCAATTTTGATTCAATCTGAAGATGAAGAGTTTAGATTTCACAGCGGAATACCAAAACTGTCGGCAGTTGCTCCTATTATTTGAAAGAGCCTGAATGCAAGGGTACTGGAACTTTCGACGCTCGCTATTATGGAATAGGATATTTGCTTAAAAGACGGTTTTTCTTGAGTTGAGCTATGCCTGCAAGTACCATAGCGCCTTAAATTTGTTCTGGTTGGCAATCTATATATTTTGGGCCGGATAATTATTCTTTCGTCTTGAGGTTATATGGTTCAGAATCAACGGCTATTTGAAGGTAGTCTAGTCGCATTAGTTACGCCAATGCTACGCGGTGGAACAATTGATATTGAAGGATTAAAACGATTAATACACTGGCACATAGAGTCTGGAACTCGTGGAATCGTTATTATGGGGACGACTGGTGAGTCGGCTCTTGTAGATGAAGAGGAGCTTGTCGACACGGTCGCTGCAGCGATAGAGTTTGCAAAACAACGTATTCCGGTAATTGCAGGGTGTGGGACACCATCCACCCAGAAAAGTGTTGCGCTTGCGACTAAACTGAGTGCTTTAAAGCCAGACGCTCTGCTCTGCGTGACACCTTATTATGTCAATGCCATGCAAACAGGACTTGTTTGCCATTATTCTGCGCTAGCCGACGCGAGTGAGTCGCCCATTATTCTATATAATGTGCCCGGACGAACGGCATGTGATTTAGCGGATAAGACGATTATAAGTCTCTCGGAGCACCAAAATATTATCGGTCTAAAAGACGCCACCGCTGATTTAACCCGTTTAAGGAACTTGCGAGCAGCAATTGGGTCAAACTTCTCGCTATTAAGTGGTGATGATGAAACATCGTTCGATTATGTCGAACAGGGGGGAGATGGCGTGGTTTCAGTCACCGCCAATCTGATCCCGAGAGAAATGGTTGAATGGGTAGATTTGCTAAAGAGTGGTTCAAGTCAAAATTCAAGAGAGATATTTGATAATATACTGCCTTTGCATCAAGCTCTTTTTGTTGAGTCGAATCCGATACCAGTAAAATGGGCGCTTTCTCAACTCGAACGAATAGAAGATATTATAAGGCTTCCACTGACTTTACCGTCGGAGCCATCACAACAAATAATAAAAAAAGCAATGCAGCAAGTAGGCGTTTTTTAATTTTGGAGTACAGATTTGAATTTGATTAGATTAAGTGTTGTTGTAGTTATTTCGTCAGCATTGTCCGCTTGTGGTTATATTTATGGCGATAATGGGCTTATTAAGAGTCAAGAATACGATTATTTGACAGCAAAACAAACCAAAGAGCTTAAGATTCCAGATACTTTGAGTCATAAAGATAAGGCCAATTTCACGGTTGTTCCTAAAATAGGTCAAAAAGCCGAGAATCAGCCCCAAGGTAAAGATTTAACTCAAGAGGCCCCTATTCAGTTACTGGCAGTACTAGACAATACTCGGGTTGATAAACAATCGGATATACCGGCAGTGTTGGTTATGGATAATGCCGATTTCGTTTGGCAGACAATCACCAAGTTTTTGGAAAACAATAAAATTAAAGTAAGTTCGATTGATGAAACCGAGCGCAAGATTACAACAGCTTGGATACCGATAGAAGAAGGCGGTATTTGGCTTGGTATTGAAGGCGATGAAAAGGCTGAGTTAGAAAGAGGAAAATATCAGATCATTATTGGTGAAAGTAATTTGCCAGGTGAGTATCGTTTGTCGGTGGCAAGAATTGAAAGTCAACAGAGAGAAGATGATGACGAGCAATGGAGTGAGCGGCGAATTAGTTGGCAAGAATCTGCAGACATGATGAATTTGATTCTAAGCTATTACGATACTCGTATTAGAGTGCAAGAAGCCACTCATCAATTAAAAATCATGGCAGGGTTTAAAGTTGAGCTGGGTCAAAATGAACAAAGCGAAGCCGCCTTACTAACAGCTGCAGAAGAAACTCTAGTTTGGGAGAAAATTCCACGTGTCATGCGCGAATTAGGAATGGCAATCATGGAGAAAGATCTAAAACAAAAAACTTATTTTATGGAATTCAAAGCTGAAGAAGAAGGTTTCTTCGCATCGCTATTTTCAAATGATGTTGATAATTCGTTGTTTGAAGACGGTTCCTATCAAGTGACAGTTGGTGAAGTTGGCCAACAAAGAACGCTCACATTGAAAAACGGAGAAGGAGAAGCCGTAGACGCAACGAAGTTAGTGGCCCTATTTCCAGAGCTGAGTCGATTGTTTGGTGATAGAAGATAATTTATTGGAACAAAATAAACAAGAGCAAGATTTTCAATTTTGCTCTTTAGGCTCTGGTAGCAAAGGAAATGGTACCCTAATTCGAGCCGGCAAGACTTTATTATTAGTCGACTGTGGATTTAGTCTTAAGGAAACGACTAAAAGACTCTTGTCAAAAGGTGTTGATCCTGAACAGCTTTCAACGATACTAGTCACTCATGAGCACTCTGATCATATAAAGGGCGTTGCTAGCCTATCAAACAAGTTTGACATTCCCGTTTGCACCAGTCGAGGCACGAGTCTTAATAAGCATTGTGAAAAAATATCTGATGATCGGCTGAATATATTTAACAACCATACCGAGTTTGTGATTGGTGAAATTAGTGTTTTACCCGTACCTGTGCCCCATGACTGTCGAGAAGCCAGCCAGTTTATATTCTCTAATTCAGGAGTCTCCCTTGGGATATTAACCGATGTAGGTCATATTACTCCCCATATTCGTAGAGCTTATTCAGGTTGTTCTGCAATGATGCTTGAGTTCAATTATGACTACCAAATGTTGATGCAAGGAAAATACCCGAGAGCGCTTAAACAGAGAGTGGCTGGAGATTTAGGTCATCTGTCAAATGAACAAGCCGTCGATTTTCTAATTAATCTAGAGTCGAAAAAACCGAACCAATTAGTTGTTATGCACAGGAGTGAAGAAAATAATTCTGAAGAAATAATAAATGGATTGCTAAAGGAGAAGTTTGACTATACGGCATCGAATTTTCTATTTGCCAACCAGTTAGATGGATTTGATTGGCAAATAGTTTGTTAGTAATTCCGAATTGGAACGATATAAAATCTAGCTTCCGTCTCCCAAACTAAAATGCATAGGAACTTCAAATTCAAATTTTTGTAACTTCAATTCGGCTGGTATTCTAGGGAAGGGAACAGCTCTTTTTATGATTCTCAAAACTTCTCGATTTAAGATCCTTGATTTAGCTCTCTGAGTGTATTCATAGTCAAGAAGTTCTCCCGCTTTGTCGATAGTTACCATAATGGTAACGTCACCCTCAGCGCCTTCTTTAAGCGCTTTTTTCGGATAAGATTGAAACTTGCGAATGGTATTAATTAATTCTTGAGTGTACGAACCTGATAATAAATCGGCATCAAATATTTCTTCGGGCTGTTCACGTTTAGCGACTTTTGTCACCGATTTAACTTGTTTTTTGCTCGCTGTTTCTTTTGCAGCATTCTGCTTGGGCTGTTCTTGTTTTGTATTTGCTGGTTGACTAAGCTCCGGTAGCTTGCTCGCGGACTGACTTGCAGCAATTACTAAATTGCTCTTGTCGACACCAAGATCTGTTTTAAATAGCTCCTTTTCATCTTTAGAAGTTTTCGTTTTAGCAACTTCTGTTTTCGTTCTTGTTATATCAGATTTAAGCGTGGCTGATAGCTTCTCAGCCTCAAGCTGAGATTTAGATTTGTTTGATGCTGCTACCTCTGATTTTTCAGGTTTATCGGCGGGCTTTGATGCAACTACTTGCTTCTTTGTTTGAGTGGGCTTCTTATCGGTGTTTTTAGCCGCTGTCGTTGTCTTAGCTATTTTAGCCGTATCATTTGGAAGGTCGTCGTCAAATCGGCCAATTTCGGATTGAATACTTGTATATCGACTAAATAACTTATCAGTCTCTGACTCAGAGTTTTGTCCACTGATACCGTTTTTGAATAGCTGAGTTGGTGGTACGCTGCCGACCCATATGTTGAGTAGTAAGTTAAAAAATTCCGGTTCACTAACCGTTAGAAATAATGTTTCATTTAGAAAAATTTTGGTCCCTATATTAGGGTAGAAATCAATATTAATTTGATCTCCAGCTTGCATTGAGCGTTTGAATAAACCTGCAAAATTAACAATGTGCTTAGTCAGTGGTCGCCAATCTTCTTTATTATTATTCATCGCTATTCTTTGCTTCCACATTCTGGACATTTTGCGATTAGAGTATTTGGACAAGAACTTTAAACTCATTCGTTTTGAAAGAAGATTGTCTTTGATGTCGGAAATGCTGTCAGTACCCTCTGGCGCGAATAGTAGACCCAGGTATATGTCATTTCGTTTTTCCTGATGTACTCCTATTCCATATAAAGTGAGACTGTCGCCATTCTCTAACTCTGTCGTCGTAGCCGCAAAGCTAGGAGTAGATATTAGCAGCGAGCCCACCAGGGCTATTTGGCCAAATAATTTTAAGATTTTTGTGGTGTTACTTTGGTACATCGTTTGATCAGCTCCAAAAACTCTGTTTGAATTCGCATTCGCTCTTACTTAACATGTTGATTTTATCCTAATCAACATCAATCTACCTTATTCTTTTCAAATATATAGTTGGTTTTTAATTTAGGTAACTGTACGTAGCGTTAGGCAATTAATTCGATTTAATCTTTAGAAAGTAAAAATTCTACAAGAACTATTACTCGAGATCTTTCCGATAGGATACTGCTCAACCACAATAATTTCGTTCTGTTATCACTAATTTTTTATCGCATAGGTTTAAATTTTAGTCAATTGCGAGGATTTTACAAATTTATTTTTGCTGCGTATTTTTTAAACGCTGCTATGATTAGGGGGATGTATTAATTACGCTCCGCTGGATTTACCTATTATTTACGTGGTTTTGTGGGGTAATAATTGTACTGAGAGGATTAATCGCTCACTACAAAAGAGGTAAGAAGTCAGTGAAAAAGATACTAATCATAACAATATTAACACTGTGTCATTGGAATTTTAATTTGTTTGCCGCAGATGGTCAACAAGTGCAGCCTGGTAAAATAGTCATTTCAGATCGACCCCTCATCCCTACAGGATATGGTTTAACAAAACTACTTAATAGAGACTATTACTTAGGAAGGTTCGCAATCGATCAAGCTGCAGTTTACAGAAGTCCCGAAGATTTAGTTTATATCGACGCAGCTCGCCAAATGGAGTTTAAGTTTTTAACCGACAGGAAAATTTCAGGTGCCACATTTGCCAGAAACTTAGCTGCATCTATGAAAATTAACAATGAGTCGCCATCTTTAAAAGAACATTTGACGAAAATTAGAGCTTTCAAACGTTTTTTTACTCGATCGATTAAAAAGGGCGATGTTCTGAGGTTTGATTATCATAAAAGCTTTGGCACTCGGGTCTATTTGAACAAGAGAATCTTAGGTGAAATTCCTAATTCGAGTGAGTTTTATCGGATATTGCTAAATACTTGGTTAGGAGAAAGGCCTCCATCTGCTCGTTTTAAATCCGGTATCCTAGGGCAAAATGGTGATGATTACGCAATTTCCCTACAGCAGCAATACGAATCTATGTAAGATTTAGTTGTGTTGTCTATCGTTTATTGAGATATATAGTTTGCTTCAATGTAACGTATATAAATCATAAATTTGGAAGTTGTTGGGATAAGGTGTATCTTTCGCTTTCAATTGGCTGGCTCTGATGATCGAGCCTGCTCAAATTTCTTTAGACAAATAATTAATGGAGACATAAACATGGGCGTATTAGTCGGGCGCGAAGCACCAGATTTTACTGCTGCAGCAGTATTAGGAAATGGCGAGATTGTTGACGACTTCAATTTTAAGAAGGCGACGGAGGGTAAAATGGCAGTAGTATTTTTCTATCCATTAGATTTTACTTTTGTTTGTCCTTCAGAATTGATAGCGTTTGATCATCGCTTAAAGGATTTCACTGATCGAGGCGTAGAAGTTATCGGCGTTTCTATCGATTCGCAGTTTTCTCATAATGCATGGAGAAATACTGCAGTCAATGACGGTGGGATTGGTCCTGTTGGCTACACATTAGTCGCAGATGTTAAACATGAAATTTGTCAAGCTTTTGATGTTGAACATCCTGAGGCGGGTGTTGCTTTTCGCGGTTCTTTTTTAATCGATCAAGACGGTCAAGTACGTCATCAGGTTGTTAACGATTTACCGCTAGGCCGAAATATCGATGAAATGCTAAGAATGGTAGATGCACTTAAATTCCATCAGGAGCACGGTGAAGTTTGCCCTGCGGGTTGGAGTGAAGGTGATAAAGGTATGGATGCGTCTCCAGATGGTGTCGCTAAGTATTTGTCTGAGGAAGCTGATAAGCTTTAAACGAGACTTAAATCAACGTCAAACTATTGATGTTATTTTAATGAAACCGGGTTCTCCCGGTTTTTTTATGCCCGTTTATGCCGTTAAGTTCACACTTTAGCTAAAGCCAAACCTACTTTTGTTCTAATTGTGCTAATTTATATATATGTCGATTTTTCATCGATGGTCAGTGGTAGGCGTGGGGGTTCCAGTGGAGAAAATTTCGTTGTGTATTAATAAATTGTTAAGAGCTAGTACCGGTTTGATGATCGTATGCGTACTTTCATGCCTTTCGATGGTCTCGATAGCAGCCGTGCCAGACAATGTTCAAAATGTGTTTGTGAGTAATAACTGCCTCAATTGTCATTCAGGCGGGAACCCCAGCGGAGCACTTGGTCTCGACGATGCGACAGTTTCAGAGAACATGTTAGTCGATATAGTTGCGCGATGTAGTAACAACAATTCTAAGCTTGTAGACCCCGGCAACCCCGAAATTTCAGTACTTTACATTAAGCTCGCAAGTATGACCCCAAACTGTGGAGGAGTGATGCCTCCAGGTGGACCTCTTATTAGTAATACCGATTTGAATATCATTTATGATTGGATAGTTTCAATCGGTCCAGCTGCACAATTTGGATTGTTCGCAGTTGCAGAGACTAATGTCACAGTTCAAGAAACTGATGATTCAGTGACGCTCATTGTTAATAGAAATCTAGGTACTCAAGGGCAGGTGATGGTTGATTTTTCGGTTTCTACGGTTGGAACAGACACAGCGACTTCGCCAGATGATTATATTGCACAAACGGGAACATTGACGTTTGCTGAAGGTGAAACAAGTAAAGAAGTCGTCGTTGATTTGGTTGACGATGATGTTTTTGAAGGAAGCGAAGTATTTTCGCTAACACTGAGCAACCCTGTCAACGGTGCCGTTTTAGGCGGAGCTATACAAACAAAAATAAGTATTACGGATAACGAATTCGATAATCAACCGGGTACATTCTTTTTTAGCCGAGTCTCATACAGTGCTTTAGAGGCTGACGGAACGGTTGAAGTGACTGTATTACGATCGTTCGGAGCGGGTGGACAAGTCACAATTGATTTTGCTACGGCAGACGGAAGTGCTACCGCAGGAAGTGACTATCAAGCGATGAATCAAACATTGATATTTGAAGAGGGTATAAAGAATCAAACGATTAATCTTACCTTAATCGATGATTCTATCGAGGAAAATAGTGAGAATTTGACTCTATCGTTGAGCAACCCAGGGAATGGTGCTTTGCTTGGTGCACCAAATACAGTAACTCTAACAATTGCTGATGATGATGCGCCAGGCGGCGGAGATCCAGACCCCGATCCAGAGCCTGATCCAGACCCTGAACCGGAACCTCTACCTGAAGAAGACGTGGAGTTTGAGGCAGCGGGTTCGATGAATTTTCTTTTGCCCATGCTATTCATTCTGTTGATGATGAGTCGTAAAAGAAAATAGATTTCGATATATCGAAATTTTGATATATTGATGTGCAGCTCAAAATTTTTTCCAAATTAAATGTATATTATACTTATGGCTATTTTTCGACCTATACTGTTATTAACAAAACTAAGTATAGGTTAAAAATAATGGCTTTGAGATTCCCCGAAAATCCACTTTACGAACTATTAAGAGATGAAAAGGTGGAGGAGTTTAACTCTCAAAGAGAATCAGCTCAGCAGATAGATTTTCACGATTGTGATTTTCGCGGGCTCGATTTACGAGGTCTAAACGCGATTGGTATCAATTTCAGTGGTTGTTATTTTAGAGCGGCTGATCTGCGCGGCATTGATTTTTCTCGATCTATATTAGACGGCGCCAGCTTAGCTGCGGCGCAAATTTCAGGTTGCTATTTCCCCAAAGACATTGATGCGGCAGAAATATCAGTTTCCGTTGATAAAGGCATTAGAATGAGAGCGCGCGTTATCTCGGAATGATTCAGTTCCTAGTCCCCACTATTCAGTACATTCGGCATTCTTAGGCAAGATTTTTATTTCATATTCGTTTATGATGGCCGAGTTGTATCAAAAATACTTATAAAACAAATTTAATTCTAAGGGGCTGTAATTTGGACGCTATAAATGAATTTCTGATCTGGATCGATGGGTATCTGGGCTCAGCGGATTTTTTTCCTTATCTGTTGATAGGAACAGGTATTATCTTTTCTTTTTATCTTGGGTTTCCCCAGATTCGATATTTTGCTCACGCAACGAGAATTCTTAGAGGTAAATACACTAAAGGCGATGCGCCTGGAGATACTTCGCCATTCCAAGCATTAACGACAGCTTTATCTGGAACTGTGGGTACGGGAAACATCGGTGGAGTGGCATTGGCTATTTTCCTCGGAGGGCCGGCAGCTTTATTTTGGATGTGGATGACGGCATTTTTTGGTATGACCACTAAGTTTGTGGAAGTTACTCTGTCACATAAATACAGAGAAAAAACAGCAGACGGCACAATGGCTGGCGGTCCCATGTATTACATGGAAAAGAAACTAAATATGAAGTGGTTAGCCATATTGGTGGCCATTGCGACTGTGGTTAGTTCTATGGGCAGCGGAAACATGCCCCAAATTAACAATATAGCTATCGGTATGAACGATGCTTTTGGAATTGAAAAATGGATAACGGGTGCGGTACTCGCGGTTTTGTTAGGGTTTGTAATCATTGGTGGAATTAAACGAATAGCGCAAGTTGCTGAGAAAGTTGTTCCAACCATGGCATTGGTTTATGTCATTGGAGCACTGGCGGTTATTTTTGGAAATCTAGAAAATATTGGTCCATCATTTGTTTCGATATTTACCGACGCGTTTAGTGGTTCCGCTGCTATTGGTGGATTTATGGGAGCAAGTTTTGCTTATGCAATGGATCGCGGCATAAATCGAGGTCTATTTTCTAATGAGGCGGGTCAGGGTTCAGCGCCCATTGCTCATGCTAGTGCGAAGTGTGATGAACCAGCATCTGAAGGTATGGTCTCACTGCTAGAACCATTTATAGATACAATCATTATTTGTACATTGACTGGCCTGGTCATCCTCTCATCAGGCGTTTGGAACGAAAAACATCAGAATGATTTTGCAAGAGCGGATATGACCTATGTTACCGGAGAATTCTCTGAGCAAGACGCTGGTCAGGTTCATCAATTATTTACTTTCCTTGATGCCAAATCCGATGAAGACGGGGGGGTCATTAGGTTTGATGGAGAAATCTCGATCAATAATGGTATCGCAGCGAGTGGTAATTACACGTTGTTGAATGCGCGGTCCATTGCTGAGGATGTTAGCTACAGCAAGTCTGGCGAGCTTTTCACGGGTCAATTGACCGTAAAGGAAGGTGGGATTCAGGATTCCGAAATTGTCGTTTCTGGAAAATCACTGGTTCATTCTGTAAAACTAACCACTGAAGCCTTCAAAAGAGGAATATTTGGAGAGTGGGGTCAATACATCGTCACCATCGGTCTATTGTTGTTTGCTTTCACCACCACCATTGCTTGGTCGTACTATGGAGATAGAGCGATAACCTATCTGTTAGGACCGTCGGCAGTATTACCGTATCGAATAGTTTATATTTTGGCTTTCTTTATTGCTTCTTTTACCGATGCGACTGTTATATGGAACCTTGCATATGTCACTGTTGCGCTGATGACAATTCCGAACTTAATTGGAATTCTAATTCTGCACAAAGATATGAAACAGACGGTTCAAGATTATTGGAAGAACTTTAAGGAATAGCCCATCGATTTATAGAATTTAAACAATCGTTTGAAATATTGAAACAGTCGTTTGAATTTTCAAATAATGTGCTAAAATCCGTATACCGGATCGAAAAAGGCTCTGTTTGAGCCTTTTTTCGTTTATCTCAACAAAAGATTATTAGTCTTCTTCCAGTTGTTAACCCCTAGGTAGATCAAGAAATATGAGTTACAAAGCCCCCTTAGCCGACATGAACTTCTTAGTGAATGATGTATTTAAACTACAAGATTCCCTGGCTGATATACCTGAATTTGGGGACTTTGATTCAGAGCTTTACTCGGCTGTTTTAGAAGAAGCCGCAAAATTTTCTGAGAATGTTTTGTTTCCAATCAATCGTAATGGAGATGAACAAGAATGCCATTTTAAAAATGGTCAAGTAACTACTCCAGATGGTTTTAAGGAGGCATATCAAGAATATGCTAGCTGTGGATGGCAAGGTGTTTCGGGTGACCCAGATTATGGAGGGCAGGGGCTGCCCAAGACAATCAATTTACTGACTGAAGAAATGGTATATGCAACTAATACATCATTCTGCTTATATTCAAGCCTAACCTCGGGGGCCTATCAAGCGATTCATGCCCATGCCAGCGAAGAGTTAAAAAGAACCTATTTACCTCCGATGTTGGAAGGGCGTTGGGCGGGTGCGATGGGTCTCACAGAACCTCATGCAGGATCAGATTTAGGTTTAATTAAAACTAAGGCCGTATCAAATAAAGATGGAAGTTTCCAGATTACAGGGACCAAAATTTTTATTACAGGCGGAGAGCATGACTTAACTGAAAATATCATACATTTGGTGCTCGCCAAATTGCCTGGCGCTCCAGAAGGACCTCGGGGAATTAGTTTATTCCTAGTTCCTAAAGTAAACGTTGATAAATCTGGAAACTTGTTGGATATCAATGAAGTAAGTTGTGGCAGTATTGAACATAAAATGGGGATAAAGGGTTCAGCTACCTGTGTAATGAATTTTGACAATGCAAACGGATTTTTGGTTGGCGAAGAAAACAAAGGATTGTTTGCGATGTTCACAATGATGAATCTTGAGCGTCTTTCAATCGGTGTACAAGGGATTGGCCTCGCGGAAACATCTTATCAATTGGCTAAATCATACGCGATTGATAGAAAGCAGGGTCGGGATGTTAATGGGAAGGCCGCTAATATAGTCCAACACACAGATGTACGGAGAATGTTATTAAGTCAAAGGGCGTACACTGAGGCAGGAAGGGCCCTAACAGTATTTATGGGTATGCAAATCGATAAACAATATCACCATCCGGATAAACTAATTCGTGATAAGTCCGCTGACTTAATGGCTATTTTGACTCCCATTGCTAAGGCTTTTTTCACTGATAAAGGATATGATGCCTGCAATCAAGGCCTGCAAATTCTTGGTGGCCATGGTTATATTAGAGAATGGGGTTTAGAGCAGTTAGTTCGGGATGCTAAGATTGCTCAGATTTACGAGGGAACCAATGGTATTCAAGCTCAGGATTTAATGGTTAGAAAAGTCTGCCTTGATAAATCAGGTTTAATGGAAAGTCTAATTGTCCTGGTTGATTTAATGCTAACAAAAGAGTGCGAATTAGAAGAATTTAAACAACTAAAAACGACCTTATGCGAGGTGAAAGATAAAGTTGTGGAAACAACTTGCTGGTTAAAAGATAACTATGGAGATAGAGGATATGAGTTACAGGGAGGAGCCACCGATTACCTTCACGCCGTGGGTCATATGATTTATGGTTGGATGTGGTTAGAAATTCTGTTCAATCTAGACAGACAATCTGATGAGCTTTTTAAGCAACGGAAACGTATGGCAGCATGTTTTTTCACTGAGCAATTGCTTCCACAAGCATTCGAGCATTGTCGCAAAGTGACAATAGGATTTAAAAAGTTGTCAGATGTGGATAATGAATTAATATAATATCCGATCTCTGGAAAATATTTTATAAGTAGTTGATATATAGATACAAATAGATACTAATTAGAAACACTAAAGAGCTTGTTGTGAATTTCAACAGGCTCTTTTTTGTAGGTGATTTAAAGGAAATTAGAGACTTGAAATTGTTCAATTAGAGATTAAAAGTCGATAACTAATCAATAAATATCTAAACTTGCTAAATTTGTGAATTGTGACCGGATTCTATTGGTAAAAAGCTAATTATAAGCTATAGTTAGCGCAATGTTATCAAGAAAGTTCTTAAGTTAATCACCTAACTGTATGGCATGATTCAATATTTTAAAAATATGTAGATGTCGTTTACAGAATTAAAATAAACCATTGATGGGCCTGATTTAGTTGTACAGTCCAGTAATTTAGAAAAAGTATGCAACGGGAAAAGCGTATGTTTCGTAAAATAGTTTTATCAATTATCACCATGTTAAGCTTGTTTTCAACAAGCGTGTACGCTGTTGGTTTAGGTGAAATTAAACAATCTTCCGGATTGAACCAACCACTTAGCGCTCAAATTCCGTTGCTCTCTGCTGGCGATTTGGCAGAGTACGAAGTTTTGGCTTCTCTTGCGAGTAATAAAGAGTTCGACAAGGTAGGCGTAGAGAGGGTCTTTTTCTTAAACAATATAAAGTTTGAGACAATTAGGGATAACAACGACCAAATCGCAATAAAAGTGACCACTCACGGTCCAGTGAAAGAACCCTTTCTGAATTTCATAGTAGAATTAAATTGGCCGAATGGCCGAATACTGCGTGAATATACTCTGCTCTTGGATCCGCCAGTGTTCGAAGAGAACACTTCGTCTACGATAGAGAAATCCAAATCAGCCCAGCAACCATCTAAAAATATTCAGCCAGCAAATGCGGAGTCCGAGACTCCGCATTCTGCATATGTGCCTAAAGAAAACCGAGAGGCTAGTTATTCCGGTACAAGTTATGGACCTGTTTCTCGTACTGATACTCTTTGGAGTATCGCTTCTAAAGTTCGTCCAAGCAATTCGGTTAGTATTCATCAAACCTTGGTTGCTATATACCGAGCTAACCTTGACGCATTCGCCAACGGAAATATTAATAATTTGTTGAGAGGAAAGGTATTAGATATACCGGATGAAGTGAGTATTCAAAATGTCCCTCAGCGAGCTGCACTACAAGATGTCGTCATGCAAAATCAGCAATGGCGCTCTGGCGGGGCTAGAAAGATAACAAATCGCAGTCGCGCAAGTAATTCTTCATCTCAACAGGAAAGCTCTGGTTCTAGATTACGTTTAGGAACAGAAAATAATGATGGTTCAGCGACAGGTTATGGGTCTGATAATTCAGAACTTAATGGTATCCGAGATGAACTAGCTCATTCTCAAGAAGAATCAGCAACTCTACAAGCAGAAAATGACGCCTTAAGATCGCGACTTGCGGAACTTCTTAATGAAGCTGAACAAACTAGTGATGCGACCGGAATTAGTATTGAAGATGCTGAACTTGCGGCATTAGGTCAAACGTCTGAGGATATCGACGAATCAGATTCTCAAACAACAAGTGATACTGGTTTGGATGAAAGCTCTATTATCACAAAAGACAATACCAATGAACTGGAAAATAATTCTCTCGCGGAAGATACCACAAGCCTAGAAAATGAAACTGACAGTGTATCCAACGCAAATGAAAAAAACATTAAGACTGTTGCTGATACGAAAACGAATAAACCGCCTACGTTATTTCAACCGAAACAAAAAAGTAAAGGAATTCTCGATCAAATCTTAGACAGTGGCATGATGCTTTACGGTGGAATTGCGCTTATCGTTCTTATTATCATGGCCGTTTTCTGGCGGATGAAGAAACGAATGGAAGATGATGAGTTTCAGGATGATTTAGTCGCTTCTGCCGGCGCAGGTTCTATGGACACGACAGAGACATTTGAACTTCCAGATGTCGGTGATGATATGCTTGTTGAGCTTGATATGGATGATGATGAGCGAGTTGTCGGAGAAAATTCGGATGAGTCGTTTGATCCGATTGGAGAAGCGGACATTTACATTGCCTACGGTAAACATGAGCAAGCAGAAAGTTTACTACAGGACGCGATAGACGATAACCCCATTAGAGCAGACTTAAAAGTCAAACTAATGGAATGTTATGCTGAGATGGATAACAATGATAAATTTGAGAGCCTTGCTAATGAAGTTTCGGAGGCAATTGATGCTGAAGAATGGCAACAACAGATAGAAAAACTAAGAAATGATGCTTGGGGAAATGGAACTGCTGAATCTTCGGGTGAAGATGATTTTGATTTGCCGTCTACTGAAGATATTTTTGGTGGTGACGATAGTGAATTAGATATCGATTTTGAAGCTGAAGAAGAAACTTCGAATGACAGCAAAGACACTGATTTGCTAGAAGATTCAGAGCAGAATTTCGAAGATATCGATAGTTTAGATGATATTGAAGGACTCGATGACCTTGATGGGTTAGATGACCTTGATGATATTCAAGAGCTCGATGATGTTGACGACTTGGATGATTTAGACGATGTGACTAAAGACTTCGATGAAATACCCGACGTTTCTTCATTAGAATTAGATAACGAAGATGATTTTGCTTTGGATCTTGATGACGGAGAAAATGAGGATTTAGATCTAGATGGGGAAGACTCTGACGATTTAAGTTTAGATGAAGATTTCAATTTTGAAGATGATGATGATTCGGAGGTAGATTTCGAAGATTCAATGGGTGATGACGGAGACGAAATTGCAACTAAATTGGATTTGGCGAGAGCATATGTCGATATGGGAGATTCTGAAGGTGCTAAGGAAATCCTTAAAGAAGTTGTCGCAGAAGGAAACGAAGAACAAAGGAATGAAGCTCAATCATTGATTGATAAGGCAGATTAGAGCATAATTTAGATTGAGAAAAAGGCGGTTTCGACCGCCTTTTTTATTGCCTCTGAAAAGTGGTATATTCTCTAAATTGCAGCCTGTTCAGTTTGAACAGCATCTAGTTGGTTGAAATCTAAAACGAATCAGTGTGGAAAAAATGAGTATCAAAGTAGCACTAGGCATCGAATATAGCGGTGAAGCTTATTGCGGTTGGCAGAGGCAAAGTCATTCTCCTTCAGTACAACAGCCTTTAGAAGAGGTTCTAGCGAAAATAGCCAACGAACCGATTAGGGTATTTTGCGCAGGTCGAACTGACACTGCTGTTCATGCGACTGGTCAGGTCGTACATTTTGAATTGCAAAATTCACGGCCAAGAACTGCCTGGATCAGAGGTGCAAATAGTTACCTCCCTTCGGATATATCAATTACTTGGGCGGAACAAGTAGATGCCAATTTCCATGCTAGATTTTCAGCGTTAAATCGAAGTTATCGCTATGTCATTCAAAACACTGAATTTCCCACCGCTACTTTGGCAGGTAAAACTACTTGGGTGCGAAATAAACTGGACGTCATTGCAATGCATGAAGGCGCACAATTTCTTGTAGGAAAACATGATTTTACGTCTTTTCGAGCCTCTACCTGCCAAGCTAATACTGCAGTCAGAACAGTGGAATACGTAAAAGTTACTCAACGATCGAATCTTATAATAATCGATATAAAAGCAAATGCGTTTTTACATCATATGGTTAGAAACATCGTAGGTAGTTTGTTAAGAATTGGTGAACTTAGCGAAGCACCAGAGTTTATCGATGGTCTTTTGCAATTGAAAGACAGAACAAAAGCACCCGATACTGCCAAGCCCGACGGGCTATATCTCATAGGGGTTGATTATCCACCTGAATTTCATATACCAGCGGCAGGATTTTTACCATTAGGATTCGATCTTTAGAGTTAGCTCTTTATTTTTTAAACAGATAAGACCAGCTATTCAAACAGGCCGAATGAGGCATTTTGCCCTTTCTCTTTCTTCAAAGGGTGATAGAATGCACCCTTGATCTTAAAACGATTTTAGAGAAATAGAATGAGTTGGTTTGAGCGTATTATACCGAAACGAAATACTACTGTTTCAGAAAGAAAAAAGTCGGTACCAGAAGGTGTTTGGGCTAAGTGTAAGAATTGTGATGCAGCGATTTACCGAGCCGAACTTGAGAGGACGTTAGAGGTTTGTCACAAGTGTTCTTTCCACATGAGAATATCAGCAAGAAAAAGGCTGCATAGGTTTCTTGACGAAACTGAATTGCTCGAAATAGCGGCAGATCTCGAGCCGATTGATATTTTGAAATTCAAAGATTCTAAGCGTTATAAAGATCGAATTACATCGGCTCAAAAGGTCAGTGGCGAAAAGGACGCATTAGTTGTATTCGAAGGAGAACTAAAGGGAATTCCTGTTGTTGCGTGCGCTTTTGAATTCAGTTTTATGGCGGGCTCAATGGCTGCGGTCGTGGGCGAAAAGTTTATTCGCGCGGTGAATGCGAGTCTCAAGGGTAACAAACCTCTGATTTGTTTCTCGACCAGCGGTGGCGCAAGAATGCAAGAAGCGTTGACATCTTTATTCCAGATGGCAAAAACCAGTGCCGCTTTAGCTCGGCTTTCAAATAGAGGGCTACCTTTTATTTCAATACTAACGGATCCAACGATGGGTGGGGTTTCAGCAAGCTTAGCAATGCTGGGCGATGTTAATATTGGAGAGCCTAATGCTTTAATTGGATTTGCTGGTCCAAGAGTTATCGAACAGACAGTACGTGAAACACTTCCAGATGGTTTCCAGCGAAGCGAGTTCCTGCTTGAACACGGCGCTATAGACATGATTGTTGATCGAAGAGAAATGCGAAATGTAATCGGAGGGTTACTTTCGAAAATGATGCATGTTTCTATTGAGTCTGAATCTGCATAAATCTAATGAGAGTTATCATCAAATTGAGATAACTCGACTTTGCGAATTGGCCATTTGATTACAGTTAGGTTCGGTCTAGCCAATAATGACTACACAAAACTTCCACTCGCATATCCTGACGACCAGGCCCATTGGAAATTGTATCCGCCTAAGTGTCCTGTTACATCAAGAACCTCTCCGATGAAATAAAGGCCTGACTGTTTATTTGACTCCATCGTTTTAGATGAGACATCATTGGTATCAATTCCACCATGGGTTACTTCTGCAATTCTGTAACCTTCATAACAGTCGGGATACAGAGTCCATTCATTAAGTATCATTTGTATTCGATTAAGATCGGCATGTTGTAATTGTTTCAGTTTTATATTTAAATCTAGCTCGTTGCATAGAAATTCAGAAAATGCTTGGGTAAATTGAGTTGATAGTAAAGTTTTTAATAGGATCTCACCTCTTTCAACCCGCTGCTGTTCAAGCCAAATTGCTGCATCCAAATCTGGAAGCAAATTTATAACTAACGGCATACCTGGTTCCCAATAGTTAGATATTTGAAGTATTGCTGGACCGCTTAGTCCCTTATGGGTAAACAATATTTGGTCAGTAAAACTTTGCTCGCCGGTGCTGACTGTCACCTTGAGTGAATTTCCGGGTAAGGTCTGAGTTTTATCTCGCCATTTTTGGTCGAAAATTACAGGGGTTAGGGCTGGACGAGTTGGAAGGACTGTGTGCCCAAATTGTTTGGCGATATTGTAGCCAAAATCAGTCGCTCCCATGGTTGGAATGGATAATCCTCCAGTGGCAATAACAACAGAATCACACTGGTAGTCGCAATTTTTGGTACTTATGACAAATCTAGAACCATCAGAATCCTGATTGTCTTGGGTTTTTGAATCTTCTGATTCTTGTGAGGGCGGGAAGGCTTTAATATCCAATACTGATGTTTTAAGTTCTATTCTAACTTTGTATTTTTGACATTCAGAGACCAATAAATCTCTTATCTCCTTTGAGCTCTTGCGGCAGAATAATTGACCTTGACCTTTATCGTAATAATCTATTCCGTAGTCGTCAACCAACCCAATAAAGTCCCATTGGGTATAGCGACTGAGTGCTGACTTGGAAAAATGTGGATTATTGGATAGATAGTTTTCTGCGTCGATTGTGTAATTAGTAAAATTACAACGACCTCCGCCTGACATAAGAATTTTTTTACCAATTTTATTGGCATGATCAAGCACGAGTACTTTTCGTCCGCGTTGAGATGCAGTAATTGCGCACATCATTCCTGCGGCACCAGCGCCAATAATAATTACTTGATAGTCAGTGTTCATTGGTTGCCAATTTCAAGTTTGTTAAGTTCATTGTTATAGTCAATCTTTAGTCTAAACTTAGCAGAGTAGTCAATGGTGGGATTCTACCTTAATCTAATGGAATTGGCCGATATTTAATATTCTCTAAGGGGAATAAAAGATTAAATGGTGATTGTCATTGTGAGGTAGGTTAGGTATTCTGGATTGAACTGAATCAGTACTATCCGGAGCGCTACCGGTCTGATTTGTATCAATTTTCTAAGCAAACTAGGAGTTAAATATGTATAAAGATATGTATTATCACGATGATTTAGAAAATTTGGCAGAGGAAGTCGTTTTTGAACAGATACACTTTCTTAAGGAAGGGGATGAGATAGAAGTGCCAGACTCCGAAGTGTCTATTCAAGATATTGCAGCCATAGCACTGAACAACATGCCTGCTAAATACTGTTGTAATTTTTTAGAGAAAAGAGAACCTGGAGAGCATTTGAAAGACGAAGTTGATGACCTCAGGCGTTATGCTAAGAGGCAAGTCCTAAAAGCGATAAAAAAAGTTCAGGCAATACCACACGATTAATCAAATGTTTACTGAGTAAACTTATTCGATAAAACAGGCTTTCAAATTTATGATTGAATACAAAATACCACTTGGAGGTTGTGAATGCAGTATCGCCGAGTGGAATCCCGATGCAGAAATCATAGTATTTGCATTGCACGGCTGGCTTGATAACCTCGCGACCTTTGAGACACTTGCCGCAAAATTGCCTGAGATACGATTAATCGCATTTGACTTTCCAGGGCACGGACACTCAGCCCATATCGGCGAGGGTCAATCTTATCACTTTTTGGATGGACTCTATTTCATTGACGATCTCATAGAATTTTTCCAAGTGGAAAAGGCTATTTTGCTCGGTCATTCCATGGGAGGTGCTATATCGACTGTTTATGCCTCGATTCAGCCCAAAAGAGTAGAGAAGCTTATATTAATAGAAGCACTAGGTCCTATTACTTCACCTGCTGAAGTTGCAACTAACACTTTGTTAAAAGCGCTAACACAAAGGCGAGCGTTAAAAGATAAACGTAAACCCATTTATGAAACGTTTGCATTAGCGCTCTCAGCGAGGGCTTCCGTTTCAGAGATAGAGCCCAATTTAATTAAACCTCTGGTTGAAAGGGCTTTAACGAGCGTTGAGGGTGGTTATACTTGGCGAGCAGACTCTCGGTTAAGAATGCCGTCAGCTTTGCGAATGTCTGAAGAGCAGCTTTGTTCCATGCTTCCCAATATTCAAGCGCCTTGTTTGTTGATTGAAGCTAAATTTGGCTATTTGCGGATGGAGGAAGCCAAGCATATTCAAGAAAGAAAACAATTCGTATTTAATTTAGAGGAGTGTCTACTGGAAGGGGGACATCACCTGCATTTAGAATATCCCGATTTAGTCGCTGATAAAATTAAACAGTTCCTAAATTTAGATTAACTGCTTCCTGAAATAACTCAAAGTGTTCTAGCGAAGCCTAGTACCTGTCCGGTATACTCAGACTGGACGGACCATTAAAATTATAAACTAGGAATCAAGATTAAGTCGGGTGGAGATAGAGAAATAATGCAAAAAATTTGGTTAGAATCGTACCCAGAAGGGGTTCCAGCAGAAATAGACGCGGATGCGTATCAATCTATTATTGAAGTTTTTGATGAAAGCGTCACTAAGTATCCCAATAACCCTTCCTTTGAGAATATGGGAACCGTTTATACGTATAAAGAGCTCGATAGCAAAGCGACGGATTTCGCCGCTTATTTGCAACAGGAGCTAGGATTGAAACATGGCGATCGTTTCGCAATAATGATGCCCAATCTTCTTCAGTATCCCATTGCTATATTTGGAGCTATGAAAGCAGGACTAAGCATAGTCAACGTCAATCCTTTATATACAGAAAGAGAATTAAAACACCAACTCAGTGACGCTAGCGCCAACGCCATTTTAATCGTTGCTAATTTTGCTCACACTTTAGCTGCAGTAATTAAAGAAACACCCGTCGAGCATGTATTGTTAACAGAGCTGGGTGATGGGCTAAATGGCTTTAAGTCGAGATTAGTTAATTTTGCAGTGAAATACGTCAAAAAGATGGTGCCTGCATTTGATTTACCCAATGCTATTTCGTATAAAAAAGCCCTAAAACACGGAAGCAAGCTCACCCTAACACCCGTTGAACTGGCTCCAAATGATATTGCTTTTCTACAATATACTGGTGGTACTACCGGTGTTTCGAAAGGCGCAGTACTAACTCACCGAAACATTATTGCTAATTTAATGCAATCTTCAGCTTGGTTAAGTAGTGCCATAAAAGAGGGAGAAGAAGTTATTATTACTGCGCTACCTCTTTATCATATCTTTTCTTTGACAGCGAATTGTATGGTCTTTATGAAACTAGGCGGTAAAAATGTTTTAGTGACTAATCCAAGAGATATGCCCGGGTTCGTTAAAGAATTGGCCAAGCACAAATTTACAGTGTTTACCGGAGTTAATACATTATTCAACGGCTTATTGAATACCCCTGGTTTTAGTCAGCTAGATTTTAGTTCCTTTCGAATGAGTTTAGGCGGTGGGATGGCGGTGCAAGAATCTGTTGCTTTTGAATGGGCGAAAGTTACTGGCGTGCCGTTAATTGAAGCTTATGGCCTAACGGAAACTTCACCAGGCGTGTGTATGAACCCAATTACTATGTCAGGATACAATGGTTGCATTGGACTGCCTATCAGCTCCACTGAAGTATCGATTAGAGATGATCTGGGTAATGAATTGCCAGTTGGTGAGGCAGGAGAACTTTGGATCAGAGGACCTCAAGTCATGCGAGGATACCTTGATCGGCCAGAAGAAACCGCTGAGGTTCTGAAGGAAGGAGGATGGTTCACGTCTGGCGATGTGGCGACCATGGATGAGAAAGGCTTCTGTAAGATTGTCGATCGCAAAAAAGATATGATCTTGGTTTCAGGTTTTAATGTTTATCCTAATGAAATTGAAGAAGTCGTGGCGTCGCATGATAAGGTCCTAGAAGTCGGTGCGATTGGAGTACCACATGAGACTAGCGGTGAAGTTGTCAAAATCTTTGTTGTCAAAAAGGATCAATCTTTAACCGAAGACGATCTCGTTTCTCATTGTAGAGATAATTTAACGGGATACAAAGTTCCAAAAGCCGTTGCATTTGTAAAAGAGCTCCCAAAATCTAATGTAGGGAAAATTTTAAGACGAGAGCTTCGTGAATAAGCTTCCAATAGAACTTTCGGTCGATTTAATATCTCAACCAAATACTGATGGTCTAACTGGCGAAGAGCAAAGCCCAATTCGGCAGAGTGTAACGATTCCTGTTCTGATGATTGAGGATACCGCTTCCTTAGACGCAATCGCCAAGATATGGCTGGATGCCGCTGTGCTAGCTATCGATACAGAATTTGAGAGGAGAACGACATTTTTTGCTAAATTGGCATTGGTTCAAATATTCGATGGCCAATCAATTTATTTGATCGACCCTCTTAAGGTAGACTGCCCACTTTCCCTTAAAGAAGTCTTCTCAAGTACCAAAATCATTAAAGTTCTTCATTCATCTAAAGAAGATCTCGAAGTTCTATTTACAGCGTGGAATTGTAAGTTAAGAGGCTTATTTGATACTCAAATTGCCTATCATATGATACATGATGAAGTTTCAATCGGTTATGCTAAGTTGGTTGAAACGTTTACTGGAATTGCAATAAGTAAACAGCAAACTCAGTCAGATTGGACCATAAGGCCGCTTTCTACGGCGCAACTTGAATATGCCGCGAATGATGTGGTTTATTTGATAGAGATATATCGTTTATTGGAATGTAATTTAGTTGAAAAAAATCACGCTCATCTTTACCGAGAGGAGTGCGACGAGATTTGTGAACAATCAATTAGACGGGTTGAGAATTTGGCGGATTATCGTGATGCGAAAGAGGTTTGGTTACTTAGTGAATTAGAATTGAGTTTATTTAAGGTAATGTTTGACTGGAGAGAAAAACTCGCTCGCACTGAGAATAGGACTAGAAATCACATTATTAAAGACCAAGAGTTAGTGTCATTAGTAAAAATAAAGCCTAACTCAATTGGACAATTAAAAGCAGTTGAATCGATACACCCTAGGTCAATAAGGTTATACGGAGAGTTATGGTTGGATTTAGTCCAAAATTGGAAAGCCAAAG
>JAHRVB010000125.1 GCA_019090895.1 Kangiellaceae bacterium | reverse complement strand
CGGAGAGAGAGGGATTCGAACCCTCGATGGGCTATAAAACCCATACTCCCTTAGCAGGGGAGCGCCTTCAGCCGCTCGGCCATCTCTCCGGTATAACTAGTTTTTGACACTAACAGCTAATGTTACTCGCTGCTTTTTGCGGGGGGAATACTACCTGATTGAATCGAAAAATCAAACACTTTTTTCTCAATCAGGGCATTCATTTGAAATTGAATAAAATGACGACTATTGATCTGATGCCATTTCTTTTTCGCGCTGTATTCTCATGTAGATTTCTTCACGATGAACAGAAACTTCTTTTGGAGCATTTACTCCAATTCTTACTTGATTTCCTTTTACACCCAACACGGTTACAGTGACTTCATCACCAATCATCAGTGTTTCGCCAACACGACGAGTTAAAATTAGCATTGCCAATCTCCTTAAAAAAAAGATACGATTTAGACCGTTTTGCGTCCGTGGCAGCCAGTCCTACAAAAAGGGCCGCTAGTATAACAATAGACTATAATGCCGTCACTCACTATATTATTAATATCGTGAATTAATAACATAGGTCTATTTAGTCACTATTTTTGAGCTTTAATCCACTCTTGTACCCATGTTAGAGAGTCGTCAAGTGACTCAATGTTACTCCCGCCTCCCTGTGCCATATCTGGTCGCCCTCCTCCTTTACCACCCAGTTTAGCGGCCAGTTCTCTCATTAAACTTCCAGCGTGGAACTTAGGAATAAGATCTTTAGTAATGCTTGTGATAATGCTTATTTTTTCACCCGTGACAGACGCTAGAACTATAATTCCTGAATCCCATTTACTTTTAATCTGGTCATTAAGATTCCTTAGAGATTTCGCATCCATATCCAATACTTTTAATGCCAATAAATTAGTCCCTTCTATTACCTGTTTTTGAGACAGCAAATCGCTGCCTTGTGACGAAGATATTTTTGTTTTTAATTTCTCTATTTGTTTATCTTGTTCTTTCGACCTAAGAATTAGCTGCTCAACTTTGTCACTTAGTGACATTCGATCGGTTTTCAAAGACGAAGCCAACTGAGAAATTAACCACCCTTGCTTTTGAGTAAATTCAACCGCACTGTCTCCAGTAATTGCCTCAATTCTTCGAACGCCCGAAGCTATACCCTGTTCGCTTATTACTTTAAAAGCGCCAATATCCCCTGTCCTTTCAGCATGCGTTCCACCACAAAGCTCAACAGAAAATTCAGACATAGAAAGCACTCGAACTTCATCACCGTATTTTTCACCAAACAACATCATTGCGCCGAGCTTTTTAGCGTCGTCAACCGAGCTAATATCTGTTTCTACAAGATAGTTTTCTCTAATATGATGATTAACCAATTTTTCAATTAAATTGATCTCTTCAGGCGTTACGGAGACAGGATGAGAGAAGTCGAACCGCAATCGTTCACTATCGACTAACGAACCTTTTTGCTGCACATGTTCACCAAGAATATTTCTGAGCGCCGCATGCATTAAATGCGTCGCAGAATGGTTTAATGCTGTTTCTTTTCTTTTTTGTTTGTCAACTAAGGTTACAACTGCTTCACCTTTTTGAAGTGTTCCATTCCTCATAACGCCGTGATGCAAGAAAACATCTTGAACTTTCACAGTATCCTTAACTTCAAATTCGAAACCTTCTCCGGATATAATTCCTTGGTCTCCAACCTGTCCACCTGATTCGGCATAGAACGAGGTTTCGGTCAAAACGATTCCTGCTTCGGTTCCACTCGTTATCGCGTCGACTGAATTGCCATCAATAATAAGATCGACAATCTTAGATTGATTCGTTAAACCATCATAGCCTACAAACTTAGTTTGCCCTTTAAGTTCTAAATTGTCGTTGTAATCGACATCAAAGCCCGACTGCTCTCTCCCACTTGTTTGTTGAATTTCTAATAATTCATCAAATTTTTCTTTGTCAATGGTAAGGCTTTTTTCTCGCGCTATATCCGCAGTCAAATCGTCAGGAAAACCATAAGTATCTTTTAATTTAAACACCATATCACCGCCGATAACAGTGCCGGTCATTTCTGCCATATAACTCTTAAGTATTTTCATACCTTTATTTAAAGTCCGCTCAAATTGTTGCTCTTCTATCGCTAACGTCTTAACAATAAAGTCTCGTTTAGTTTTTAATTCGGGATATGCCGACCCCATGACATTAATCAAACCATCAACTAGTTGGTTGAAGAATGGTTCACTTGCCCCGAGCTTATTTCCATGTCTGACAGCACGACGTATAATTCGACGAAGCACATACCCACGCCCCTCGTTCCCAGGCAATACACCGTCAATAATCATGAAACAGCAAGCACGAATATGATCAGCAATAACTCGCAGAGACTGATTATCAAAATCAGTTCGATTGATCTTAGCGCCAATAAATTCTATTAACTCAACAAAAAGATCGATTTGGTAGTTATTGTGAACTGATTGCATCACTGCAGCGATTCTTTCCAATCCCATGCCAGTATCAACAGAAGGCCTTGGCAATGGGGTCATATTTCCCTCTTTGTCACGATTAAACTGCATGAAAACAAGGTTCCAAATTTCTATAAAACGATCGCCGTCTTCTTCTGGTGTTCCGGGAGGTCCTCCTTGGACTGACTCACCATGGTCATAAAATATTTCGCTGCAAGGACCGCAAGGACCAGTATCGCCCATTGCCCAAAAATTATCCTTGTCACCTAATCGCGAGAACTTCTGTTGATCGATTCCAATATTATTGAACCAGATGTCTTCGGCTTCTTTATCCGTTTGATGCACGGTGACCCAAAGCTTTTCAGCCGGTAGCCCCATTGTTTCGGTTAAAAATTCCCACGCAAACCTTATTGCGTCTTGCTTGAAGTAATCACCAAAGCTAAAATTTCCGAGCATTTCAAAAAATGTATGATGGCGTGCTGTATAGCCTACATTTTCTAAGTCATTGTGTTTACCGCCCGCTCTTACACAGCGCTGCGAACTAGTCGCTTTGACATAAGAGCGTTTTTCTGTTCCCAAGAAACAATCCTTAAATGGCACCATTCCCGCATTAGTGAACAAAAGCGTTTTATCATTGCCCGGTACAAGCGGTGCAGAATCGACACGCTGATGACCTTTATTCTCAAAAAAGGTTAAAAACGAATCTCGAATTTCACGGGTTGTCATGCTCACTTA
Organism: Kangiellaceae bacterium; assembly: GCA_019090895.1. Classification (GTDB taxonomy): domain Bacteria; phylum Pseudomonadota; class Gammaproteobacteria; order Enterobacterales; family Kangiellaceae. The sequence continues at coordinate 13,926 of JAHRVB010000125.1, read as the reverse complement.
ACTTGGCTCCTGATATTTAGGCAATGTTTTATTGTTGTTCTAATTTGATCTAAACTGAATCCGCGGAAGCGGAGAAATCGTTCTATTTTTAACCTTTCTTGAATCATATCGATTTGTCGTTGATTTTTTCCACAGGACCTATCAAATCCAGACAGTGTTCGGGCTTTCTTTTCACCAGCGTCAGTACAAATCTGCTGCCAATCAATCGCCTCCTCTACAATACACTGTTCAACGAGAGAGCTATTAATACCTTGAAGCTGTAATTCCATTTCAATTCGAGCCAAACCTTGGCCTCTAGCTGCCCTTGAGCGAATAAAAGAACCACAAAAACGTTCTTCGCTCTGCCAATTTTCCTGTATCAAATACTCAATCGCTTGGGCAATACACTCTTTATTAAATCCTTTTTTGCTTAGCTTTTCAGTTAGCTGCTTTCGACTATGTTCTCTGATTGCAAGCATTCGACAAGCACTATTAATTGCTTTCTTTGTTTGCTCTTTTGTAGCGTCATCGACAATCTCCTGATTCATGACGGCTATTTTAATCGAAGCCTTTGAATTGAGCTAGTATTGATTGAAATAAGATAAAAACTTATGAAATGACATCGGCGATTAGCGATTAAGCTCAATAAACAGGAATTTACTAAGCTTTATAGAACTTTCAATGTGACTAATCAGATAGTTTCCTACCTGGAGGAAAACTTTCAAGCATGAATTGGGCATTTTTTAGGGCAATCGTATCTCTTTCCTCAGGAGTTCTATTCTTATATACCCCCAGTTTTCTCGATACTGAACCACGCCATATCACTTCTTTTTTCACGGGGTCTACAATATCAAGCACCAAAGTACCCACTTCATACTCTCTTGCTACCGTTGTTGTGTGATGGGGCCAGTGTAATGGATGGCGAAATGCAAATGGATGGTATCCCCAAACCCTATAATATGAACTGACATCCGTTTTTTTATCCATTATGGTATGTGTTTTAAGTAAAAAATCAGCTTTGCCTTCCGATTCAGCTTTATTAAACCCTTTCCGATTAAGAATTGTTTCTATTGCATTTATATGACGACGATTATTTAGTGTACTGACTTTGGTTTTATCTTTCGGAATAACCCATGAGTAGCTTTTTAAGCTCTGGTAATTATATGAAGTGTCATAATCTGCCGTTACTGGAGGACCAATTTTACAGCTTACAACTAACAACAATAGGCTTCCTATCAACATTCCTTTAAACAGCACGGTGTTCATAACAACTTCTAAACCTCTTTTAATTTATAAGATAGTGCTCTGTCGACACTAGTAATCATCTAAATGCCAATATATGCCCATTCGATTCTAAATCCAAGTCTCTCGTTCAAGTTTTTATCAAGGGTGACTTGAGATATGCCTATAATTCATGTTCCATGCTCATAAAGTGAAATTCTGCGGACTCTGCCCCAATAAAGTTCCCCAGTTCTATTAAACTTAATGATTACTCAAAATTCTATAAGTAGACACCAGCCAATGCCGCAAAATAATCGCCTTCGTTCTTTAGAGTTAATCGTAGACGATATATATCGCGAGATAAGTAGTTCGGTGAAATTGCTCGACCTATTTTTAGCGGATACCTCCACAAACGAAAACCTCAGTCTTGCCTCAAGCCACCTAAATAAATTAAAAGGCATATTCACTCTCCTTGAAATGAGAGCTGCTAAGCAACTCACTGTAGAATCTATCTTACTTGTAGAAGTAATCTCTAAGAGCAAACAAAAGAAACCTCAAAAGTTATTAGAACTTATTTCGACTTCTTTATTAGAAATGCACCGATATTTGGAACACTTGGGTCGTAAAGACCACGATATACCTGAGTTACTTATTCCAACGATTAATCGATTACGCTCGCTTACCCAACGCAAACAATTGACTGAATCTGCGTTCTTTATGGTAAACGTTGATTTGAAACGAAAAAATAAAGAAGTTTTCTTGCTTACTTCCGAGTTATCCGCCTCACGTTCCAGACATTTTAGACAAATGTATCAGATAGGTTTAATAGAGGTCATTCGACAAACTAATATTCGGGGCGGTTTTCGAATGATGCGTAATGCCCTACAGAAGCTGGATGAAAAGTGCGCAAGGCCATCATCTCCCAACCTTTGGTGGATTGCCAACGCACTGATAACTAGTTTTGCCTGCGAAGACTTAAACTTATCAAAATCACGCTTCAAGTTATTTTCGCTAATTGATCGTCAAATCAGAAATATAGAAAATAAGAACGAAAGCCTTTACGACAACAATAAAATTGAAATGGAATGGCTGGCGAAAGAAATGTTGTTTTTGGTTTGGATAAGCGCCAAAACGTCTACATCTCGAGAACGGTTATGCCAACATTTCAAGCTCGAACCCGCTCATATTACTGACTCTAAATTGAGAGAAGAATTCATTGACCTCAAGGGCCCGAGTGACCAAGATTTCGGTTCTATAGCAGAAGCTCTTGCACAAGAACTCATTTCGATTGATTCAAAACTTGCGAGCGCGCACGATGAATCATATGAACCAAGTGACCTTGCCCCAGCATTAGCGCAAATGATTAGCTTAAATAATATGCTTAAAATAATACAAATTGATGATCAAATTGTTCGATTGGCTATGGCTGTTGACCTAATTGAGAAATCAATCGAAGCTGACGAAAAGTTACCGACCAAAGACATTAAGATTTTGCGTGTTGTCATCGACAATATATCAAAATCCATCAATAAGTCCGAATTATCGAACAGTTCTCAAAATAAAAGCTCTCGCAGACGACAATTAAGTGCACAACAAAACAACGTTAGAGGGATAACACACGCGAGAGTGAAGCAGTTAATGGAAATGCTAACCCAATTCATAAGTAACAACAAAAAGGTACTTTTGTTAAAAAATGGCCCCAAATTATTCGAACAGATTCAGCAAGGTTTTAAAGAATTAGACCAACAAAGAGCCGTCAAACTAGTAGATAAAATCCATAGCTTCTTCACCCATCATTTACAACAAGCCCCAAAAGCGACAACTGAAGAGCAAATTAATTTATTTGCTGATTCAATAAGCGGCATGGAATTCTATCTTGAGACTTTAGAATACACAGCAACACCGAGTGAAAGAATACTTGAATTCGCCGAAAATAGCATAGCGACACTTTCCTAGAAAACTATTACACTAGTTCAGGCTCTGCTGTCATAAAATCGCATTTTAAAAGATTTACCAGCAAAATTAAAATCCCTACCCATTCGACATTAACTTGAATCAAGACATGAAATTGAATATTCATCAATTTCGAATGCAAGTCTTAGAAGATCCTGAATTATTACGCTTGAAACGCCATCACAGACAGAACTTATGCATCACCTTAATCGGGCTCTAGACTGAACTTTAAAGAATGAAGAAGTAAATTGTCTAGAAACTAAGCTATTTCCTAATTAAGTGTAATACCGTTGAGAATAACAAAAACAAGCATCCATAAAAAAGCCGTAAATTATGTTCTAATTTACGGCTTTTACCTGCAGACTCTGTCTATAGTTCTTTTTGCACTAACTTTTTGTTTTAGCCTTAGTCTTTGCTTTTGAATCAGATTCAGCCTTAGCACCGTCCGGTTGAGGTAATAGTTCAGCTCTAATTCTGCTTTCGATTTCTTCCACTAACTCAGGATTCTCAGTTAGGAAATCAGCTACTTTAGCTTTACCTTGACCAATCCGATCGCCCTTATAGCTGTACCAAGCACCAGCTTTATCAATTATGTTTTGCTTAACTCCCAAGTCTATGATTTCACCCATTTTTGACGTCCCTTTGCCATATAAAATTTGAAACTCTGTTTGCTTGAAGGGTGGAGCTACTTTGTTTTTAACGACTTTTACGCGAGTTTCATTACCAACGATTTCATCACCTAGTTTAACTGCACCAATTCGACGAATATCCAGCCGTACTGAAGCATAGAATTTAAGCGCGTTACCGCCAGTAGTGGTTTCCGGAGAACCGAACATAACACCTATCTTCATCCGGATTTGGTTAATGAAAATCACCATACAATTAGTTCGCTTAATATTTCCAGTCAGCTTTCTAAGGGCTTGAGACATTAACCGAGCTTGCAATCCCATATGAGAATCTCCCATATCGCCTTCTATTTCAGCTTTTGGAGTTAAAGCAGCCACCGAGTCGATAACCACTAAATCTACGGCGCCTGAACGCACTAACATATCGCATATTTCTAATGCTTGTTCGCCTGTATCGGGTTGAGAAACTAACAAACTATCTAAATCTACCCCCAATGCTTCAGCATAGATAGGGTCTAGGGCATGTTCAGCATCGATAAATGCTGCTGTGCCTCCCTGTTTTTGACATTGAGCAATCGCCTGAAGTGTTAAGGTCGTTTTTCCTGAAGACTCAGGACCGTAGATTTCTACAACTCGCCCTTTTGGTAGTCCACCTATCCCAAGAGCTATATCCAATCCTAACGAACCTGTTGAAATGACATCCATTTTTTGAGCTTGGGCTTCTCCCATTCTCATTACAGACCCTTTACCAAATTGTCGTTCAATTTGGCTCAATGCTGCAGTTAAAGCTTGTTTGCGATTATCGTCCATTGTTCTCTCCACCTATTTTATATCGAATTAATTAAATCTATTATTTACTCGCCTTAGTTTTGACGAGTTGTTTCGATTAAGTGTATAAAATGGAACATCTTAATCGCAGGGGTATTTATTAAACTGGTCAATCCACTACTCACTCTACACCTACTTATACAAGTAGGCAAGTTTTTTTGCTATGGCTATATTTCTTTAAATCGTCCATCTGCTCAAACTCGAACACATTATAAAAGTATAAATATCATAGGTCGATACTAGCTGTAAGCATGTGTCGCTTTTTCAGTCACACTTCCATTCCGGCAAGCCATAACAAACCGAATTTACAACAACAACTTAATATTCAGCACAAATAACGACCGAACGGATATACACTTAAAGGTTTTCCCATGTCACCCAATTTAACGTAAAATGACCGTTATCAATGCAATTTAGGCAAATGTGAATCTAAGGTAATATCGATGGCTATCATTATAAAAACCCCAGAACAGATAAAAAAAATGCGTGTAGCCGGCAGGCTTACCATGGAGGTTTTAGAAATGATAAAACCCTACGTTAAAAAAGGAATCACAACAAACGAGCTAAACCAAATTTGCCATGATTACATAGTCGATGAGCAAAAGGCGATTCCTGCGCCGCTTAATTACCATGGTTTTCCCAAGTCTATTTGTACCTCTTTGAACCATGTGATTTGTCATGGCATACCGGCCGATAAGAAGCTAAAGGATGGTGACATAATTAATATCGATATCACTGTTATAAAAGACGGATTTCACGGTGATAGCTCAGCGATGTTTTTTGTTGGAAAGCAATCGATACTCGCCGAACGACTCGTTCAAAACGCTCAAGAATGTCTTTACATTGGGATTAATATGGTCGAGCCCGGCTTACATCTTGGCGACATTGGCCATGCGATTGAAAAGCATGCTCACGCACAACGCTTTTCAGTGGTTCAAGAGTATTGTGGACATGGCATCGGTGAAGTCTTTCATGAAGATCCTCAAGTATTACACTATGGCAAGAAAGGGACCGGACCTATTTTAAAAGAAGGCATGATCTTCACAATAGAACCAATGATAAACGCGGGTAAACGGCATTCAAAAGTATTATCAGATGAGTGGACCGTAGTAACCAAGGACCGAAGCCTTTCTGCACAATGGGAACACACTTTATTAGTGACCGTTGACGGTGTTGAGGTCTTAACCTTAAGACCTGACGAAAAGTTATAGAATCGTCGGCACACTAATAATTTGATGATTCATAATAACAACGATTTCACTTTTACCATTGATCTTCAGCTCGATGTATTAGGCCAATTACGGAAATTCGAATCCACGTCAAAAAGGCGATTGGCTGACGGTTTTGAACAAGGTCGAACCGTGAGAGAGCTGGTTATCGCTAGAGCGCGACATATTGATTCGTTGCTGATTGGATTATGGCAATATCTTCAAATTCAGGGCGCAGTATCTTTAATTGCGGTTGGTGGATATGGTCGCGGTGAATTACACCCCCATTCTGATATTGACTTATTACTATTAACGGATAAAAAGTCCAATCCTGAAAATGATGAAAAACTATCTATATTCATAACGCATTTGTGGGATATCGGGCTTATTGTTGGCCATGCTACTCGCAATATAAAACAGTGTTTCGAGTTGGCGAAACAGGATGTCAGTGTTGTTACAAATTTGATGGAGTCGCGGTTGCTTGCCGGCTGTCCCGATAATTTTTCTAAAATAACCGACCTCACAGCCCCGAAAAAGATGTGGAGTGCAAAAAAATTCTTTGAAGCAAAGACCGAAGAGCGCAAACAACGCTATGATAAATTTAATGGTTCATCCTACGATTTAGAACCCAATGTAAAATCAAGTCCGGGTGGCTTGCGTGATATCCAACTAATCGCATGGATCGCACAACGCTGTTATTACCCCCAATCAGTCTTTGAATTGATAACCCAAAAAGTCATCACAAAGAAAGAATACTACACCTTGATGAGATGCCAGCTCTTTCTTTGGCGAATTAGATTCGCACTTCATATGACAAGTGATAAGGCCGAAGATAGACTACTCTTTGATTACCAAAAGAAAACTGCCGAGTTAATGGGCTATCAAGATAGTGACGATATGCTTGGTGTTGAAAAAATGATGAAACGCTACTACCGAAGTGTGCAAGTTGTTCGGAATATTAGCAGTATATTATTACAATCTCTCGAATATAATCTAATCGAAAATAAAACAAAAAAAGTCATACAACCGATCGACAACGACTTTCAAATCATCAATCAAAGAATCGATGCAATTGACCCTAGAATTTTCTCCGCTAAACCTTTTAATTTACTCAGAGTTTTCCGATTAATTGCAGAAAACCCTGAGATAAAAGGTATTTCGGCTGAAACTCACCGAGCCATTCGAGCCGCTCGAAATAAAGTTGGATCCAACTTTCTAAAATCTGCGGAAAATAGAAATTCATTTATTCAATTTTGGCAAATTAAGCATAGTACCCCTCGAGCTATTTTCAGTCTAAAAAGAAGTGGTGTACTTTCGAATTATTTACCCGCCTTTCAGCAGATTACTGGCCAAATGCAATACGACATGTTTCATAGTTACACGGTCGACGAGCATACTTTATTTCTACTCAAGAACTTGATCGAGTTTTCTAATGAACAAGCCAAAACTGATTATCCTTTATGTCATGAAATTATGGAACGACAAAACAAACCGGAGCTGATTTATTTGGCTGGACTATTTCACGACATAGGTAAAGGCCGCGGTGGCGATCACAGTGAGATAGGCGCTATAGAAGCGTTAGAATTTTGTCAGCAACATGATTTTTCTCCACAAGATGCAGAAACTGTTAGTTGGTTGGTAGCCAATCACTTACTGATGAGTTTAACGGCTCAAAAAAGAGATACCTCTGACCCTTTGGTAATCAAGAACTTTGCATCCCTTGTACAAACTCCCGAGAAACTTGAACTTCTCTATCTTCTAACCGTTGCCGACATAAGAGCCACCAGTCGCTCCCTTTGGAATTCATGGAAAGATTCTTTATTAAAAGAGCTAGCAATTACGACTCTTGCTTATTTAAAAAATGAACAGTCTTACCACCTCGAACCTTGGGAAGATACTAAACAGACAGCGCTAAACGTGCTGCTTGAGCAAGGTTATAGCGAAGAGTGGATTGACTATTATTGGCAACATTTAAAGGCTCCTTATTTCCTCAAAAACCCAGCCGATACTATCGCATGGCACAATCAGTGTATTCTCAAACAAGTAGGTATCACCCCTTCTTCAGAATCCCCTTCCGTTATTGCTATTCGTAAACGAGTTGATGGGGGCGGTATAGAAATATTTGTGTATAGCCGAGATGTCGAAGATTTATTTGCGAGTCTAGCATCAACTTTTGCTCAGCATGGGTTAAACGTGCAAGGAGCAAGTATATACACTGATGATAATGGTTTTTGTTACGATAGTTTTTTCACTCTCTCCGAGTCTGGAAAACCAAAAATGAGCCAGCGAAACCAGCAACGCCTAAAAGATTCTATTCGTGAAAATATCAGCCAACTCGAGTCAAAGAATCTGCCGATTCAAAAACGTATGGCACGTCAAATAAAGCACTTCAAAGTAAATACCGAAATAGTATTTTCTAAAGATGAATATAGTCCTTATACTCGCCTCGATATAGTCGCAAAAGATAGGCCTGGTTTACTTTCTTTATTAGCTGAGGCCTTTAAAAGTAGTGATATACGTTTACATGACGCTCGAATAACCACACTGGGCGAAAAGGTAGAAGATACTTTTATCATTAGCGATCGCGATAATTCACCCGTTAACAACTCTGATGCACAAGATCGATTGACTAAAGCCATAAGACTTGAACTGGATGATTGATATCCGCTTAACGAATACATACTCGCCAGTACGTTTATTAGACTCTTAAAAAGCAAGGTTTACAAAATGCAAAATCTACAAGACATCATCGAACAAGCGTTCGAAAACAGACAAGAAATATCACCATCGACAATTTCAAACGAAGTGAAAGACGCTGTTGAAACTACTATGGCTAAACTAGATGACGGAAGTTTGCGAGTCGCTGAGCCAACTGATAACGGCTGGGTCGTCAATGAATGGGCCAAGAAAGCGGTATTACTTTCATTTAGAATTAGAGACAACCAAAAAATTGATGCAGGACACACCAACTATTTTGATAAAGTTCCTTTAAAGTATGCAAATACAACGGAGCAAGAGTTCAACGAGATGGGAACGCGTGTAGTACCTCAAGCGATTGTTAGAAACGGATGTTTTGTTAATAAAAACGTCGTGCTAATGCCAAGTTATGTCAATATTGGTGCTTACATTGACGAAGGCACTATGGTTGATACCTGGGCGACAGTTGGTTCTTGTGCTCAAATTGGTAAGAATGTTCACCTCTCTGGTGGCGTAGGCATTGGCGGTGTTTTAGAGCCGTTGCAAGCTAACCCGACAATAATCGAAGATAACTGTTTTATCGGTGCCCGAAGTGAAATTGTAGAAGGAGTTATCGTTGAAAAAGGCTCCGTTATTTCAATGGGTGTATTCATAGGTCAAAGCACCAAAATATATAACCGCCAAACAGGTGAAATTACCTATGGCCGAGTTCCGGCTGGCTCGGTTGTTGTTTCTGGAAATTTACCTTCTGAAGATGGTTGTTACAGCTTATACTGCGCAGTAATTGTCAAACAAGTCGATGAGAAAACTCGCTCTAAAACGTCTATCAACGACTTATTAAGAATGGACTAAGGATTACAATGAGTAAAAAAGTAAAACTATACGGTATTAAGAATTGCGACACTGTTCGTAAATCAATCAAGTGGCTCGCAGACAAACAAATTGATAGCGAATTTTTTGACTTAAAAAAAGAAGAGCTTTCTACTGAACAAATCATCGAGTGGCTAAATGATGTTGAGCAAGATAAATTGATCAATCGTCGTGGTTTAACTTGGCGAAAAATTCCAACCGAAGATAAACTACTCGATAATCAATCTGCCGTTATCGCCTTAATTCAAAACAACCCAACGGTGATAAAAAGACCGATAGTTCATAATGGTATTCATTGGTCAGTCGGTTTCAAACCTGAAGATTGGGATCAATTGTTCTTATAGTAAGAAACTAGTCTTTTTAAAAGCGAGAAACTGTTAATGTCGTTAGACACTTTATCAATTGCAAAAAATCTCATTGCACGAGAGTCTGTGACACCAAATGATGGTGATTGCCAAGCCTATTTTAAAGAATTGCTGGGTGAGCAACACTTTCAATTTGAACATATGGATTTTCACGACACCAAAAACCTTTGGGCAATTGAGAAAAATGGAAGTAATGATTTACCTGTATTTGTGTTTGCAGGGCATACAGATGTCGTTCCACCAGGAAATTTAGATAAATGGAATACGCCTCCGTTTGAGCCGACCGTCATCAATGGCGTTTTATATGGCCGAGGTGCTGCCGATATGAAAGGCTCACTTGCGGCTATGCTTAGCGCGACTAACTTATTCATTGCAGACTTCCCTGAGCACCAAGGTAGAATCGCTTTTTTAATCACTAGTGATGAAGAAGGTCCCTTTATCAATGGCACCATCAGAGTAGTAGAAGAACTACAAAAACGTCAGCAACGAATTGACTATGCGTTAGTCGGAGAACCTTCTTCGACTAATTTGTTAGGTGACGTTATTAAAATAGGTCGGCGCGGCTCTCTGACCGGCACACTCAAAATACATGGAATCCAAGGTCACGTGGCTTATCCACATTTGGCCGAAAATGCGATTCATACTGCGGCCTATTTTCTTGAAGAAATTACAAAAATAGAATGGGACCAAGGCAATGAGCATTTCCCACCTACCAGTCTACAAATTACCAGTATACAAGCTGGTGAAGCGAGTAACGTGATTCCTGGTGAAATTGACATAGAATTTAATTTTCGATTCTCTACTGAATATACTCCGCAGCAATTAAAAGACAAGACTCAAAGTTTTGTCGACAAACATTGCAAGAATAGTGATTTAGAATGGAAGATAAACGGCGAACCTTTTATTACGGAGTCAAAAGAATTAATTGAAGCGACCAAGAAAGCTATCTTCGAAGTGACTGCTATTGAAACCTCAGCTGAAACAAGCGGAGGCACATCAGACGGTCGATTCATTGCTAAAACTGGCGCTCAGATTGTCGAACTAGGTCCCATCAACAGCAGTATTCATCAAGTGAATGAATTCGTTGCAGTAGAAGACCTCGAAAAACTTTCTCAAATGTATTATCTGATTCTTAAGAACTTAATGGTCAGAGATTAATGAAAATCAGCTGGCAACAAGCGATTGGCACTGATGAAAAACATCTCAGTGAATTTTCTTTTAGTAAGGGCAATGTGTTTCTTGTCAACACCGGCATCTTAAACGATCTCTCTAAGCTTTTAACTGCTGCCAAGATTGATGGAGTAGATATATCGATTATTAGTAGTTTTCGTTCTTTTGACCGACAGTTAACAATATGGAATGACAAATGGATGGGGTATCGTCCGGTTTATTCCCGTCACGGGCGACCATTAAATCTTAACCTACTTTCCGATATAGAAAAATACAAAGCCATTGCTTTATGGAGTGCTTTGCCAGGGTTTAGTCGACATCATTGGGGGACTGATTTAGATATATTTTCTTGCACTGCGATTGCCGAAGGTCATCAGGTTGAATTGACTCCCAGCGAGTTTAGCAAACAAGGGGTGTGTTGTGACTTGGCACATTGGTTAGATAAAAATTTAGAGCGCTACGGGTTCTTCCGGCCATACCTTCAATATAATCAGGGGGTGTCAGAAGAACCTTGGCATATTTCTCATAAGAGTATGAGTCAAAAAATCTATCAGTCATTTCCGTTCCAAGAATGCTATCAATACATCGCTCAAAGCAACATACAACAAAAAGACTTCATCTGTAGCCAGCTGCCACATTATAAAACCCAATATTTTGAAAATTTCATTGAATGCGGTAAGCAATCAGGGTCATAAGTTGTTAACACTGGTATAATCGAATTTTAAAACTTGTACGTATTCCAAAGGATCGACAAAATTTTCCATGTGGACAGCTATCATCATCATTATTCTTGTTTTATTGTTTATCATTGGCGGCATGATGACTCTATTGAGAAGCAAGGATTTTAAACTTCCCGACAACTATGATAAATCTAAGTCAGGCTTTGACGATGATGATGAAGATTCCGGCTTTTAGTTAATGTCCAATCCCTCTCTAGATTCTCAACTTAATGGGTTAACTCTGCATCGTTATCCTCAGAGCAAGGATCAATCATTGCGAGCATGGAGTGCTGCTGATGAATATCTTCTCGACCATTTGGCGGAAGAGATCATTCCAAAGAACAGCAGGATCTTAATCATTAACGATCAGTTTGGTGCATTAAGTTGCAGTCTCAGTCGTTACCCTTGTTCCACTTGGACTGATTCATTCTTATCCAAAACAGCTATCGAAAAAAACCTGAATCTTAACGATATTGAATCAGCTGATATTGACTTCATTAACCAATGCAATCTCTCGATCCCAAACAACCGTCTATTTGATCTTATCGTAATTCGCGTACCAAAACATAACAGTTTACTGGAATTTCAGTTAGCAGAAATTAAGCCGTTTCTCAGTCGAAATTGCAAAGTGATTAGCGCCGGTATGAGCAAAGACATCCATAAATCAAATTTAAAATTATTCGAAAGGATAATCGGCCCAACAAAAACTTCATTAGCGAGAAAGAAAGCCCGCCTTATATTTTCGGAAGTGTTAGAAAGGAATGATAATATTAATGAAATCAGACCAATGGAAACGTCCTTTCAACTCTCCAAACAGCGGCTTAATATCATCGGAATGCCTGGCGTATTTTCCAGAAAGGAACTTGATATTGGCAGCCGAGTTTTACTCGATCATTTACCCGAAACTCGCGGCAAATGCCGACTGGTCGATTTAGGATGTGGTACAGGAGTGCTTGGAACATTAGCCGCCAAACAAAATCAACAATTAGAAGTTACTTTCACCGACGAATCTTATTTGGCGGTTGAATCGGCCCGAAGAACCTTCCATTTCAATCGAACAGAAGAACTTGCTGAGGCACACTTTATTGTGACTGATGTTCTTGATGGATTAAACAACCACTCATATGACTATGTATTGTGTAACCCCCCCTTTCACCAACAAAATGTGCAAACCTTATCCATCGCAAACAAGATGTTTAAGGAATCAGCGAAGAAATTAACTGACGACGGGGAATTGTATGTTGTCGCCAATCGTCATTTAAAATATCGTCCAATGCTAAGTTCATTTTTTAAACAAGTTGAAATTATTTCAAACGATTCAAAATTTATCGTCTGGCGAGCTTGTATACCCAAGAGATAAGTGGTCGATATCAATCTTCGTCCTCTACTCTCACCCCCCAAAGATCATGGGCATCGGAATGAATAATCTGCACCCAGAGTTTATCGCCGGGCTCAACATTAAATTCATCGGTAAGATGAACCACACCATCGATCTCAGGCGCATCCGCATAGCTTCTCGCCACAGCACCATCGGGATGTACTTCATCAACCAATACTAGAAATTCCTGGCCAATTTTTTGTTTTAGTTTGTCACGACTTATATTTTCCTGAACCGCCATAAATCGTTCTAGTCTTTCTTGTTTTACCGATTCGTCGACAGGATCTGGTAGCTCATTAGCAGTTGCTCCCTCCACTGGAGAATAGGCAAAACAACCAACTCGATCAAGTTGCGCCTCTTCAAGAAACTCCAATAATTCTTCAAACTCTTGTTCTGTTTCTCCTGGAAACCCAACGATAAACGTTGAACGGATGATGAGCTCTGGACAAATTTCGCGCCACTGCTTAATACGTTCGAGCGTTTTATCGATATTGCCTGGCCGCTTCATTAGTTTCAGAATTCGAGGACTCGCATGCTGAAAAGGAATATCCAAATAAGGCAGTATTTTGCCTTCAGCCATCAAAGGGATTAATTTATCAACGCTGGGATAAGGATAAACATAATGTAACCTTACCCATACACCCAATTTACTTAACTGTTCGCACATCTCTAATAATCGAGTTTTAACGGGCATTCCGTCCCAAAAACCAGTTCGGTATTTGGTATCAACACCAAAAGCTGAAGTATCTTGAGAAATGACTAAGAGTTCTTTCACACCAGCATTGACCAAACGCTTCGCTTCGCTTAAAACATCGCCAATAGGACGAGAATCCAAATCCCCACGCATGGATGGAATAATACAAAACGTACAGCGATGATTGCAGCCTTCGGATATTTTTAAATAGGCAAAAT
>JAHRVB010000124.1 GCA_019090895.1 Kangiellaceae bacterium | reverse complement strand
GACCAGAATTCTTATCGCGACTGAAAGCGCCATGTTCTTTGAAGAAATTGAACCGAACCATGTTGGCTTTACCGTGAGCACTAGAAGCGCCAAAACGAACGGATCGGAAAATTCCAGCAAGAAATGTCACATAGTTATCCATGATTTTTCCTTCAGTCAAATCACCGGATTTATATAACTCCGAAATCATATAGAGCCCAAGTATATCGGCTTTACCTTCTTCAAGTGAAGAAGCGGTTTCTTTTAAACTCGTACGAACGGTTCCCTTTCCATCGAGTGTGTTCTTTATTCCAAGTCCATGGGCAACTTCATGAAACATCGTGTTAGCAAAAAAAGCATCGAAAGTTACGAATTCACGTTGGTCTTCAGCTATTAATTGGCCGGCGATTGGAACTAATATATGATCGAATTTTGCTTTCATCGCATTTTTTAGTTGTAGCCGCCGTGTACCCTTCGCAAGCTGAACAGCTTCATCGTTCGGAAGATTGATAGCGATTGTTTTTGAGCCTGCATTACTGTGACCGGCATAATAAACAACATCGTATGCGTTCAAATCAGAATCTGTCCCCGGTTTGTCTTGTTTGTATTCCTCATCAACTGGAAGACCCTTTTGAAGCTTAGGTAAGTAAGCTGCAAATTTTGACAGTTTCTCACTCCATGCCATGTCTTTTATTAATACGTAGGATTCATAAGCGGTACGATAGCCATAAAGTAGATCTTCGTATGTTTCAATGGGACCTATCACGAGTTCTACTGGATTGTTTTTCATGTCCATCCATGCAAAATCACTGGCTTGGAAATCATCAGTGACGAGAGCTTTGGCTCTCATAGAAAGATAATTCATAAACTCTTTATCATCAGCGAGTTTTGCAGCCTGATTAAGGAGATCAGCGGCCATCGCCAAGTCGGCTGCAAACTCTTTATGAAAGGGGACTGTATAGAGTTTTCCATTTTCATCGCGTTTAACCAAAGAATAAAGACCTTTTGAATCATCTAATTTGGCTGCAGCGAATTCTTCTTTTGTCATATCACTCGGATAATATTCAGCTCCAAGTGATTTCTCACCATAACTACTGATGAATGGTTTATCTCCATCAAGTCTATCCCAAGGACCGTAGTTTATGTCAGCAAACTTTTTAGCGGCTTCATCATCGATTGATGTAAGAAACTCTTGTTTATCACCGAATGCTTGTTTCCAATATAGTTCGTCCATTATTTTTGAAGCATCGATTAGAATTGCGACCATTTGTTTTTGGTTATCGCTTAAATGCGACAAATCACTGGTTAGTTTCACTTCTTTGTATATGTCAAAACGAGAATTCTTGATCACTACTTCTTTCTTTCCCGTCAATACAACGTTTTCTGCAACAGAAACTTCTTTATCAGATAGCTTGTCTTGTAATGGAGCCTCTGAATCCGAGCATGCAGTAAAAATAAGGGTTGCAGCAAGTGCAACGGACGCTTTTATTGATTTGTCTAATTTCATAAAGTCCTCTTTTAGTTTCTTATGTCGTTGAATTCTTTAGATTGTTGGAATTGGATTAATTCCGGCAGTGCTTTTCTTAACTAGCAGACGATTATCTCAGAAGTTAAACAATTTCCCAAGTGTGGAAGGGATATGAGGGAACTGAAGTTCTTAATAGTGTTATCGATTGCTTATAACGGAATCAACGGTTTAATTAGTAATTCAGTTTTTGTTCAGCCAAAGTGCGCTTTAATAGACTCAACCGCAGTAGAGCGGCACCTTAGTCAGTCAATATTGCTTATTTCGAACAAACGTGCAGCATTAGGAGATAAAATGAAAACCTCATTAACATTATTAGCCCTCGCAATGGCATCAGCATCGTCGTTGGCGTACTCTGCGAGTTCAAATTCAAAGTCTTCTGAAACAACTATTGTTAGAACAACACCGATGAAGAGTGCTGAACTGAACGTTCGTGAAGCTAGAAGTGAGAAGTCTATTCACAATCAATTATCGGCATCAGCACAAGCTAGTTATGTAAGAAAAACGCCTAAAAATACGGCACTTTCATTTAAAGAGGACGGTAAGGTTAAAATTGCGACTCGTAGCAAACTGAAAGAGTTAAGAAAATTGTCCAAAAATGAACCTAATTCTTCTCCCAAATTAAGGTCAACACAACCACAAAAATCAGCAGCTTTTGGTTTCTCTTTCTATTCAGCAGACTCGGTATTAAATTTCGATTTAGATGGTGACGGGTATTACAGCGATTTCACTTTAGAATTTGACGCAGACTATGATAATGGCGCGGCGGATGTATTTGCGGTGATTTATTATAGTAAGGATAATGGTCCTTGGACTGAATTAGCAGAAACAAACGTTTTCTCAATTTATTCAGATAACGCAAATGATGAATACAGTATTTCTACTACTTTAAATTCTGGCTATCCAACCGATGACTATGACATCCTGATTGACTTGTACGAAGATGGCGTCGCCGGTGTAGTGGCAACTATTAGTTCCGACGACGTGAATTCTTTATTTGCGCTGCCATTGGAAGATGAAGAGCATGAAGTCACGGCTAATACGAGCCAAATAAGTTACGTGGCAACAGACTTGTTTGGTGATTCGGATGCTGACGGCTTCTATACAGATTTGACCATTGAATATGATATTGATGCTCAATATAGTGGAGATGTTGTTTATGCGGAAATTGTTATGTTCAACAATTCAGCGGGTTGGCAGCAGGTTTTGACCTCCAATAACTTCATTTTAGGAAATAATACTGAGTTTATAGACCTGACATTTAATGACGGTTACTCAGCTGGCTGGTACGACGTTGAGATCAATTTAATTAATGCATTCACTGGAGAAGTGATAACCGATGCAGGAAGAGAGTTTTCATCATTGACTGGTTTACCAATAGAATCAATTAATAACGATTCTTATTATGACTCGACTATCGACGCAGACGTTGATGTGCATATATCGGGAGGAGGAAGTCTAGGTTGGGGGGTTCTAATGTTATCAGCACTTGGCTTATGGAGAAAACGTGTCCTAAAAATAGTTCAATAGAGGACTTTGGACTAATTTAGCTAGATTCTGGTCATATTCTCTAACTACAGCATGCCAGTTCAAATTCCACTTCGGAGTTGACTGGCATTTTTTTATGAACGGAATTAAAGCTCATAAAATGGACACTACTTCTGTGTTTACCACAACTAAACTCGGGAAATACCTCAATTCCAAAAGTTGCTTTAATTCTTAGCAATCTAATTGCTCGATGCGAAGTCTCAATCATAAAGCTGCCCATTGGCGCTTTTTGAGCGCTCCAAGTACCGCTCTCTCTGATTAATCGAAGAATTACTTCTACGCTTGTTTCTACACCCTTAATATCTGAGATTATTTCGTTTAATTGTTGTTGTCTTTTCGAATGAGCTCTCTTTAGGAATAAATGCAATTCAGGACAATCAAACTGGCTACTTCCTCCCGGGATATTAGTACGTTGTTTCACGGTCATAAGAAAAGGGTTGGTACGGATAGTTTCACCAAATTTACCTTGGTAATTGTTAACCCATTGATGAAGTTGTTTAACTTGGGTGAGAAAATTGTCTAATTTGGAGCTGTCGACATCGGGGTTATCTTTTAATGCCTGAAAGTAATCTAACAAGCGAATTAATTCTTTGATTAATTCGGAGCGGGTATCACCTCGTTCTAAGATTTCTAATATTTCGAAAAGAACTCTAAGACAGTAGCAGTGATTGTCTTGATTTGAAGACAATAGATTTCGGTGATATTGTTTAAACAAATATTCTAGTCGCAAAAATCCTCTGACATTTTCTTGTAGAGGGTATTCAAATAGAACCGGTGTTAGTTGAATGTTTTTATCATCTGTCACTGGGACGTTCCATGTGGTCGCTTATAAAGCACCTAATACACAGGCTATTTTCTGTGATTTAGTAAGATTTTGCACATTATGTAATACCAAGCGAGAGAAAACAACTAAAGGCTAGAGCGGGAAGATTGTATTTGTCATTTGCTAATCGATATTCAGATTAACGAGCAATATTTAAGTATTTACTATGTAAATCATCAACTTGAGAGCTTAACTGTTGCAGTGTTCCCAAATTATTAATTATATCGTCCGCCAGAGCTACTTTTTGTTCAAGTGTCGATTGGCTTTCGATAATCTTTACAGCTTGATCTACAGATAATTTATCCCGTTCTAATACTCTTTTGATTTGGAGCTCAACCGATGTACTGACTACCAACACCCGATCGACCATTCGTTTTAGGTAACCAGAAATTTTTCCTTGTTTGTTAACAAGCAATGGGATATCGAGAATGACGTATGGAGAAGTGGAAGACTCTACTTGACGTTTCATTTCCTCGTTGATTAACGGGTGAGTGAAATTGTTCAGCCAGTCAAGTTTTTCGACGTCAGAAAAAACGATTTTCCCCAATGCTTTCCGGTTAAGTGTGCCATTGGATTCAAAAATACCATCACCAAAATGCTGGAGTAGGGTAAACAGATGTGTTGATTTAGGTCTGAATAGGTCGCGTGCTATTTTGTCAGAATCATAAACATCGATTCCTAGTTCAGCAAAATAACCTGATACTTGCGATTTTCCTGATGCAATCCCACCGGTTAGGCCAATCACCAATTTATTTTTGTTCATGGGATTCAAACTTCTAATTTAAGGAATCTAATTATAACGATTTATAGACCTGAGAACTCCATGTATTCGGCGATTATGATGTCGCCCCATAACAGAGTAATCCATCCGGCAACCGCTAAATATGGCCCAAATGGAATCTTTGTTTCTTTTCCCTTGCCTTGCACGGCTATCATTAAACCTCCAATGACAGCTCCGACTCCGGCAGATAACACTATTACGAGCGCAACTTTTTGCCAGCCTACAAAGGCACCAATCACAGCTAGCAATTTAAAGTCACCGTAACCCATCCCTTCTTTTTTTGTGACTATTTTGAAAATCCAATAAATACTCCACAATGAAAGGTAACCTACTAATGCGCCTATCAGCGATTGTTCGAGAGAAATAAATAGTGACTGCGTAGCACAAATCAACCCAAACCAAACGAGGGGTAAAGTCATTGTGTCCGGCAATATTTGGTGGTCTATATCAATAAAACTCATTGCAACGAAATAAGCAGTAAGAAGTAATACTGCAACTAACGGCCACCCGAACCCAAAATGTTGGGCGGCGAGGGCGAAACAAAATCCTGTTAATAGCTCAACAAAGGGATATCGCAACGAGATAGGTGTTTTACAATCTCTACATTTTCCTCTTAGAACGAGATAACTAATAATAGGAATATTCTCTAAACTGGTTATATTATGGCCACATTTTGGACACGCCGAACGTGGCACAACTAGATT
Organism: Kangiellaceae bacterium; assembly: GCA_019090895.1. Taxonomy (GTDB): domain Bacteria; phylum Pseudomonadota; class Gammaproteobacteria; order Enterobacterales; family Kangiellaceae. The sequence continues at coordinate 4,146 of JAHRVB010000124.1, read as the reverse complement.
AAATTTCTCTGGTTGTTTGTCAAACGGCTCTGGGGGACTAGTAATTTTGAATCCGCGTTCTTTGAGGATATCTTTTGCCATAGACTCCCATTCACGAAATAAAGTGATTGGGTATCGAAAAATAACGACGTTTAAGAAACTGCCTACGAGTAGGCCGAATATGAGAGTGGTTGTGATGAGAGTTAATTGATTGCTTTCTAGTATATAAATAATGTCAAACATATTTTCCCGCGCTGATAAGTACAAAGAGATTCACTAATCTCTTTGTACGGATTAATCTAACCTACTACGTTTCCAAGTTGGAATATTGGAAGGTACATAGCGATGATAAGTCCACCAACTAACACACCAAGAACGGCCATGATCAGTGGTTCTAGCAACGCGCTCAATCCGTCTACAGCATCATCCACTTGCTGTTCATAAATATCAGCCACCTTGCTTAGCATAGCGTCAATTGAACCTGATTCTTCGCCAATTGCAATCATTTGAACAACCATGTTAGGAAATACGCCGGTGGATTGCATGGCCATATTCATTTGCATACCCGTCGTAACATCATTTCTTATTTGAATTATCGCATCTCGATATAATGCATTTCCTGAAGCACCAGCCGCCGAAGTAAGAGCTTCTACCAGTGGTACACCGGCAGCGAATGTAGTGGATAGAGTCCGGGTAAAACGAGCGATTGCTGCTTTATGTAAAATTTCACCAATTACAGGTGCTTTAAGAAGAGCTTTATCTTGCCTATCTCTCATTTTCTTAGACTTGCTGAGCATTTTACCATATGTAATAACAAAACCAATTATCGCGAACAGAAACATCCACCAATAGGCTACCATAAATTTTGAAATACCTATTACAAATAAAGTAAAAGCAGGTAATTCCGCACCAAATCCTTCAAATATTTCTTGAAATTGAGGAACTACTTTTACAAGCAAAATAGAGGTCACAATAACGGCTATTACTACCACTGCGATGGGATAATTTAGCGCTTTTTTAATTTTTGATTTTAATGCTTCTGTTTTTTCTTTATAAGTGGCAATACGATCTAACATTCCTTCTAGAGACCCTGATTGTTCACCAGCATCAACAAGGTCACAAAATAAATCGTCAAAATATTTCGGATGTTTCCGTAGAGAATCAGCCATAGTCTGTCCAGATTCGATGTCAGACTTGACACTTAACAATAAATCTTGAACCAGCGGCTTCTCATTTCCACGACCTATTATGTCAAATGATTGTACAAGAGGTACACCTGCTTTCATCATAGTCGCAATTTGGCGAGAAAACATAGCGACATCTGCAGCTTCAATAGGTTTCCCTTTACCGCCACCAAAAAGAGGTTGAGCCACCTTGCTAACTTTTAAGGGACTCACTCCCTGTTTTCTTAGTTGTGCTTTTACAACCGCGGGTGTTTCAGCAGTCATTTCGCCCTTAACTTTTTGACCTTTTTTGTCAGCGCCTTCCCATTTATAGTTAAACTGTTTAGGTGCTTTGGCTGCTGCTGTTCGCCTGTTTGCAGCGCGTGGTTTTTTCTTTATCGCTTGTACTGCCATGTCTTTAGTTCCTATGGGAAATCAACATCTAGATAGATTTTAGTAACAAATGTCATATCTTACAAAAAATATTCGATTAAATTAATTCTATGTAATTAATGCTGGGTTACCCTACTTACTTCTTCCAAAGACGTTACGCCTTGGATAACTTTTAATAGTGCTGAACGGTGGAGGTCGTTAACGCCTTCTTCTTCTGCTTGCTTAGCTATATCCAATGCGTTTCCGCCCTCCATCAAAATCTGACCCATCGCTTTAGAAAATTTCATTACTTGATAGACACCAACTCTCCCTTTATAGCCGTTGGTGCATTTATCGCAACCTACTGGTTCAAAGTTCTTGAAAGTTCCTATTTCCTTTTGCCTAAATCCTGCTTCAAGGTAAATATCGTCTGGTAATTTAACCTCATTTTTACAATTATCGCATAATCGCCTAGCGAGTCGTTGTGCTATCACCAAATTGACACTCGTTGCTATATTAAAAGCGGGAACACCCATATTCACCATACGAGTAATTGTTTCTGGTGCACTATTAGTATGTAATGTTGATAAAACCAAATGACCTGTTTGGGCAGCTTTTATAGCAATTTCAGCAGTTTCTAGATCTCTAATCTCGCCCACTAGCACGATATCCGGGTCTTGTCTTAAAAAAGAGCGAAGTGCTGATGCGAAAGTAAGACCTTGTTTAGGGTTAACATTAACTTGATTAACACCTTCTAAATTGATTTCTACTGGATCTTCTGCAGTAGAAATATTAGTTTCGACAGTATTGATTATGTTGACCGCTGTATAAAGCGATACAGTTTTACCACTACCTGTCGGGCCGGTAACTAACACCATACCTTGCGGTTTATGAATAGCCTCCACAAAGAGATCTTTTTGAACTTGTTCATAACCGAGTACCTCAATTCCTAGTTGAGCTGCAGCAGAATCAAGGATTCGCATGACTATTTTTTCGCCAAATAGTGTTGGGAGAGTACTTACTCTAAAATCAATCGATTTTGTTTTAGAGAGCTTTAGTTTGATGCGGCCATCTTGAGGGATTCTCTTTTCAGAAATATCTAACTTAGACATTACTTTCAAACGAGCCGCAATTCGGGTTGCCAAATTTATCGGCGGACTAGCTGCCTCAGAAAGAATACCGTCTATCCTAAAGCGAACTCGATACTTTTTTTCGTAAGGTTCGAAATGAAGATCGGAGGCGCCTTTTTTTATTGCGTCTAAGAGAATTTTGTTTACGAAACGCACAATAGGAGCTTCATCTGCTCCGGAGTCGTCTTCATCTGCTGGAGACGTTTCATCGATTGTTTCTAAATCAAGATCACCAAAATCGCCGTCATCAAAATTACCTATTTCTTCATTTTCTTTTTCTTCAATGACTTTCTCAATTAAGGCCGTAAGTTTTGATTCTTCTATAAGAACAGGTTCGGTAGTAAGCCCTGTGTGGAATTTGAATTCGTCAAGTGCAGCCAGGTTTGTAGGGTCTGAAACGCCAACGGACAATCTTTTACCTCTTTTGAACAACGGAATGGCATGATGTTTCTTTATGAGATTTTCACTGACACTGGCCGTAGCAATTTGTTCAAAGTCAATAGAATCAACATCAAAAAGAGGAACGCCAAATTCAGAAGATGCTGACACAGCTATTGATTTTGAGTCTGCAAAATTATTTTCAACTAAATAAGAAACTAGGTTTTTTTTATTTTGTTGCGCATTGGTGATGGCATCTAAAGCCGTTGTTTCGTCTAAAAAACCGTCGATAATCAGTTTTCTTGCGAGTCCACTTATTATAGGTTTGGATTGAGGGAGAGCCATTCGCGTAGGTTGTCCGATAGTATTGTGCTGAATTAAGAAAAGCATTAAATTAATAATTTCGTTGAATTAGAGTATAGAGCTAAAATGAATAAAACTCATTGTTTTTATTTTCAAAACAAAGACATATGGGTAGATACAAAGGGAATTGATGTTTTGAATAATTAAAATGCGATAAATAAATCGAAGCGTTAAAAGAAAAGGCGTATACAGTCCAATAGTTAAGGATGAGAGGAAAAAGTAAAACTATAGATATTTAAAACAAAAATCGGCCGAAAAGTGAGTCACTCTTCAGCCGATATACTTGCTTGGTCTAGCTAAATGTTAGCAGAGTTTTGAAGTGCCTGTTAAGCAAGTTCCATCTTTTACCCAAGTAACTTTCCCTGCTGCAAAGGTAGGTCTCAAAATATATGTTTCACTACTCAAACCTTGAGTCGCTACTGCCGTGGCTGTAATTACACCATCTGTTGTCGCAATCCCTGCGATAAAGCCACTACCAGCAACAGCTGTTACGTCCCAACCTGGCCCTGTCGTGCCGTCAGTACACCCTGTAACTGTACCAAGATCTTGAGCGCATATTTCAACTGCAGTCTTTAGCCCAGAAGTTCCGATTACAACTTCAGAGAATTTTGCTCTCTTTGTGTAATCTTGATAAGCCGGTAATGCTACTGCAGCTAAAATACCGATAATTGCAACAACGATCATTAATTCAATTAATGTAAAACCTGATTGTACTTTTTTCATGTTAAAAACCTCAGTTTGTTTAAGTGTAAAGTCGAGCT
>JAHRVB010000123.1 GCA_019090895.1 Kangiellaceae bacterium | reverse complement strand
GGATGACCCGCGAATGACGCCAGATGCGAATCCGATGCCGTTTGACGGAAAACGGTTAATTTATGGTGGTTTTGAGACTATTTTTGAAATGTAGATATTAGTTTAGAGTTACTAATAACTAATTCGCTTACTAAGGCGTTGAGCATACGTTATAGGCGCTTGAATTTGAGAGAGAATGATTATAACCCGACTGCCTGTTAGTGTATCAATGTACTGTCCGATAGGAAAAGATGAAGAATACTCTATTCAATCTAAACGCTGAATGGCAAGGATGTGAAAACTCCATTTTGGAAAAAGGAGCGATAAAACTTGCCACAGAATTATTCTCCGGCAAAGACTATTGAATTTTAAAAGCGATTGAATCTAGGGGGGCTGATAAGCGACATGGTGTGTATGCGTTAGATGCGATAGGAGACCGGTTTACTGAAATGCTCGATACTTTCGAAGAAGCAACCCCTTCGAGAATTATGAAAGTTGGACGCTCATGTGGAGCTAAAGCTGCGCCAGTATCATATCTAGATAACATCGATAAGGGCCAAACTGCAATAATATGGTTTGATGCACATGGTGACTTAAATACTCCAGAATCGTCTCCGAGCGGCCACTTTCACGGGATGGTCCTACGAACATTACTGGGTGAAGGTCCAAACTTTTTTCTGAACGAATACGGAGGCCGTTGTTGTCCTCGCAGACATTTCTTGCTGGTGTTCGCGGTCTCAATGAAGTAGAACAAGAATATATTGAAAACTCAAATATTACCGTCAGCCAAGTAAACCAAAATTTGGTAGACCTAATATTAGACTCGGGTTTCTCTAAGGTTTACACTCATATCGATGTTGATGTTCTTAACCCCAGTGATTTTTCGGATATGCTAATGCCGACTGAAGGTGGACCTTCGTGTGCTGAATTAACTCATTGTTTATCACTGATATCAGAGAAACTTGATGTGATCGGTGTCGGAGTAGTTGAGTATTTCGGAAATCAGCGAAAGCAAATATCAAGGATATTTGAAGATGGTGGGTTGATTAGTACGAATTCCTAATCATGGCGTAACAAATAATAACGAAGGCATTAGAGTTTGACCCAGCTAAGTTTATCTTGTTGATAGTTTACAATATCAAGCAGTAAACTTAATAAGCGAAAAACATTATGGCTACAGAGTTTTTCGCAATTTCATTGTCAATTTTAAATGGAAAAATTACTTAACAATAATAATTTTAACTCAGTCAATTAACTCTTCTCTCTTTTTCTTAGCATCTCGCTTAACAGATACAGTTCCTGTTCTTATACGGCTATTCGATTTTAACCTAGCAAGCATTTCGACCATATCTGCAGAATAGTTACCATAGGATACTGTAGCTCCCAGTAATGAATCTCCCAGAAGGCCTGGTGCAATTGCACCAACGCCTGCAGAACCTGCTCCTCCACCGCCTCTAGTTTGTGCAATCACGCTATCAGGGGCAATATTGTTGTATCCTGCCGAATCGAGCATTGCAGCCGAATTTGTTGAGGACGAAGTAGAGTAATTTCTGGTTCCCGCTCTAATGTTCGCAATATGCATATCCTTCATATCCGTTTTGAAAGATTTTGCGTCTTTGATCCAATCTTCATAATCACCAATTACAAAACTCAACAAGTGCTTTTTGAGGTCTTTTTCAAAATCAGGAAATAACATCTGATTTCGTTCATAAATAGTTGATACCCGAACGCTCCCTTTTCGACCTTTAAACGTTCCTCGATTTGAGTTGATAAACTCTTCAGCATTTGAATCCAGTTGATGATTGATTTTATCACCAGTGAAAGCTGATGTTCTTATATTAGGAGCACCAATGATTCCTTGGATAAAACCATATAACAGTACAGGGTTGTTATTGTAATTAGGATAAACAATATTGAATTGGATGTCATTTAAACTCAAATTGACTCCTTCAACCTTAAGTAATTTACGCTTCAATATCCCATCTTTTCCGTACAAAGTACTTCCTAAGCTACTTTTTGATGATTCGTCGATTAACTCGTTGAGCAAAGTTATATTATATAGGTTTAACCAGTATGCCAATTGCTCTCTGCGGTTGAACATTTTCAATGGGAGTTCATCGGGAACTGCTTGTAACTCGTTCTTAATCTTGACTAGTCTATCTCTATGTTGTTTCTCCCTAAAGACTTTAAAATAAAACCGATTACTCTCCAATGCAGTATAAATATTGCGAGACGATTTTAGTCGAGTACCAATATTTGTTTTAACGGATTTTGTCTTCTGTCGGTACGACCTGCCCACATCAAATACTGCGAGCTCTAGCAATTGAGAGATATCTGAATAGTCGATTGTAAGATGATTGTCTGTGGAATGTTCGCTAAAGGTTTCTGAGAGCTGCTTATTTGAAGCATAAGCCGAGTCGCTTAATGTTGATACTACTGTCACTAATACGAGTATTAGCTTAAATTTAAAGGGGTAAGAGTAATTTATAATTTTCATAACTTGGTCGCCTGATTGTTAATGTTTGTTGTTGTTTTTTATTTTATGTCCGATTAGTTTCGTACAATGGTACTTTATTATAGGATAAAGCAAGTGCTGTCAACAAAGATTACAAATGACAAGTTTATTAAAGTAGTCCGCGGTCTGCAACCTAGAAGCGGTCTCTTTTCGCAACTAAATGCTCTTTTTTCTACCAAACCCTTCGAATAATCGTTACAACCGTTCGCTTTAGACATCTTCGGTCCATTAACTTGATTCGAGTTATAGTTCTTTAATTTAGTTGGGATATCTTTTAATCGGATTGAACAAGTTTAGGAATGTTATCGTCAATAAATCAAGAGAGTGGTGCTTGAACTAGGTCTGTTGTCATTTTGAGATGTTCTAGAACTCAGAACAGATGGTCCTCAGATTAAGTTAGAAGATATCACTTAATCTTTTCTTGAGTTGGATAACTCAAGAGGAATATCGATTATCAGATTGTATTTCAATATGAAGGTCTGGAAGGAATAAAATAAGCGTCTATGATTCCCGATTTACACAGAACATTAAGTCAGTTGTTAACAACGGAAAACTTGTCATTAACTTCTAACATAATCGATTAAAATTATGCATGACTCGCTCGTCCTCGCTCGGAACTGAAACTACTCTTATTAGACTTATATAGGAGATGTATCTTCTTGTTCTGTCCGAAGAATATGGAAACAGAAGATTTTAGAACTTAAGCCAGCAGAACGAGGATAAACTAAACTGTAGGACAAACAGCAATGAGAAGATCTTAGGTTCATGAAGTAAATATGGAATTCGAAATTCCAAAAATTACGCAAGACAACACTATAGCCAATCAGGTTGTTTTCACTTTGGTCAATGCTTCACGGAAAGTGTATTGTATCGCTTTATGGATATACAAGGTTTCAATTCCTAATATTGTTCTACTTTATGTTGTGTTAAAGTTCTCAGCTTTGCAGGCTACTGTGGCTCGGGTAATTTAGGTCTCTTGGTATTTTCATTCGTTGTACTAATGCTATCTGCTGGAAGTAGAATTGATTTGTGAAGAACCAGAGATTATGTACCTGGTCAAGGAAATCGAATCTTTATCCGTATACTGTTGAGTCCTGTACTTTCTCCGAACATCGGTCATTGGTTACTATTTTTTATGTAACTGGATTCTTAAACAGGCTATAATCTTACGGTCTGCTCATGTAGCGTAGCTATAAACTAATTTAGGATCAATTTATGCTTAAGTATTTTAGAGTCATTAGCGTATTGGAGGGATTATCTTACTTAACAATACTCTGTGTGACTCTTGGGTTCATTAATCGAGAATTCGTCTTTCAAATCGGTATGACCCATGGTGTGTTGTTTCTTCTTTACTTTATATTATCTCTTCTAGCTTCTAACAAACAGGGCTGGTCAGTCATCATTTGGTTGGGGTTGTTTATCTCATCGATTGTACCTTTCGCGTTTATACCGGCTGAAGT
>JAHRVB010000122.1 GCA_019090895.1 Kangiellaceae bacterium | reverse complement strand
GTGGAGCGGTAGTTCAGCTGGTTAGAATACCGGCCTGTCACGCCGGGGGTCGCGGGTTCGAGTCCCGTCCGCTCCGCCAAGAATTAACGCGTCTATTTTAGGCGCGTTTTTTTTGATTAGAATAAAAATATGAAATTAAGAGATAGTTTTTGAAGGACTGCTCTCATTCATAAATAGCTCTGCTTTTGCAGAATAATAGATTTAGTGTAATCAACAAAAGTGAATAATCGTTATGGTGATGGACAGTATTAGAGAAGGGGTAAAAAAGCCCTGGGCAAAAATTCTTATTTTTGTGATTGTTATTTCTTTTGTTGGAGCTGGCTACTTTACTTCAGCGTTTCTCTCAGGCGACCCGTATGCTGCGGCAGTCGTTAACGGCGAAAGCGTGCGTAAAGATGATTTCGATCGGGCGTACTCGCGAACACGTCAACAATACGGTGAAGCATTTAAACAATTCGTAAAGACAGACGAACAAGAACGAAATTTTAGAGAAAACGTTCTTCAAGATTTGATTTCGCGTACCGTAACTTTACAGGCGGCGCAAGATCTTGGCATGAGAGTTTCTACCGCACAAATTCGAAAGACTATCCGAGAGATTCCAGCCATTCAATTAGAAGGCGTATACTCAGAGGAAATGTTGGACCGTGCGCTATTGAACTTGAATATGTCACGCGAAAAATTCAAACAAAGTATCGTTTCCGACCTGGTGCTAGGGCAATTGATTTCAGGAATATCTTCAAGCGAGTTTTTATTGCCACAGGAAACTGAAAGCAGCTTTCAGCTTCAGGGACAATTGCGTAGCGGTCGTGCATTGCCAATAAAATATTCTCTGTTTGATGCAGGTCTTGAAATTACTGACGAAGAAATAGATACGTTTTATCAGGCGAAACAAGAACTGTATAGAATTGAAGAAAAAGTATCGGTTGATTATCTAGAGCTAACACTTGATTCACTTCAAACTGATATTGAAGTTTCTGAACAAGGTATTACAGATTTTTATGAAGAAAATATCGAACGCTATAAAACAGAAGAACAAAAAAGAGTTTCTCACATTTTGGTAGCATCCGAGTCTGACGATGCTGAGAAGAAAGCGATTGCTCTAAAAGCAAGATTAACTGCTGGCGAAGCTTTTGCGGAAGTGGTTAAAGAGTCTAGCGACGAATTTAGCGCTGGAGAAGGTGGTGACTTAGGATTCTTAGTCAGCGGCGATATGGAAGAATCGTTCGAAGATGCTGTGAAATTATTACAAGTAGTAGGCGATATTTCTGAGCCTGTAAAGACTTCCTTTGGTTATCATATTATTAAGTTAACAGAATTGACTGAGGGTGAAACGCAGCCGCTCGATGATGTAAAAGAGCAGATAGTCATAGCGCTTAAAAAGCAAGGTGCAGAAGAAGCATTTTATGAGAAAAGTAGAGTTTTAGAAGAGAAGAGCTTTGAGATCACCGATTCGTTAGTTGATGTGTCTAAACAAATTAATGTTGAAATAAAAACAAGCCCATTGTTTGGCCGTCGAGCAGCAACTGGTGTTTTTGCGAATCAAGAAGTTAAAGATGCTGCTTTCGGTGAAAATGTTGTTGTCGCTAAGATGAACTCGAGTGTCATCAGTATCGGAGAAAATCATGTTCTTGTGTTAAGGATTAACACTCATAAGCCTAGCGAAATAAAACCAATTGATGATGTAAGAACACAGGTAGTGGCAAGTCTAAAATCTACCAAAGCAAAAGTTGCTGCAACAGCTTTTGGCGATACATTAAAAGAAAAACTCTCGAAAAGTGAAGATGTTAGTGAATTAATAGCGCTAAAGGGATTGGCTTGGAAGGATTTAGATAAAATAGCGCGAACCAGTGCGGCTTTACCCTATCTTCAGTTACAACAGTTTTTTAAGATGGTTAATCCCGCAGATGGCGTTGCAACCATAGAAGCCATGCCCGATAACAGTGAGTATGTGGTGTTGGTTCTAAATGCAATCGAAGCCGGAAATGTCGAGAGCGCAGATAAAGCTTCTGTAAGTCAGGCGACTCAGAGACTAACACGCTTTTATAGTGATGCTAATTACTCTTCTTTGATAGCGCAACAACGAAGCGAAGCAGATGTGACTTTAAATCTGGATAACATTTCTAGATAGACGTTTTAAGAAAGATCACTGTTAGCCGATTAATTCGCTCAGTTTTGTTTATTAACAGACTGAGCGTTTTTATTTGTGCTAATTATTTCAATTTACTACTCGCATAAATTCTAAAACTTCATAATGTTCACTCAAACTTAAAGCAGGCTATTTTATACGCTTGTTCCGCTTCAATCAGCATTGGAGTCTGAGCAGTACATCTCGTTTCACAGTATTGACATCGTTCGGCGAATACACATGCAGAATCGAGTAGGTCAACTTGCTTTTTTGGCCCGCGAGGCAGAAAGTTAGGAAATCTATTGCGATAGATTGGAGTGCTCGCAAACAGTGACTGAGTATAAGGATGTAGTGGTTCATCAAATATTTGAGAAACGTTACCTTGCTCGACCACCCTTCCGTTGTACATCACCATGATACTATCCGCAATATGTTCAACCACATGTAGGTCATGGGAAATAAAGATAAACGATATTCCCATTTCCTCTTGGAGCGATTGAATTAAATTCAATATTTGAGCCTGAATAGAGACGTCTAAAGCCGAAAGAGGTTCGTCAGCGATAATAATGCTGGGTTCGAGCAATATAGCCCGGGCGATTGCGATTCGCTGCCTCTGTCCACCAGAGAACATATGTGCGTATCGGTATTGTTGTTCTGATGCGAGCCCCACTTTTTCAAGGGTTTCTGCGATCTTTTTTAATCGTTGTTTTTTACCGAGCTTAGTGTTGATAATGAGAGTTTGCTCAAGAGAATGTCCAATTCTTACGTTCGGATTGAGCGACTCATAGGGATTTTGAAAGATCATTCGTATTGTTTTGAATCGTGTCCTTTTATCACGGCGATTTTTAAATCTTAGTTCTTTACCGTCGAGACATATTGAACCGCTTGTTGGTTTCTCAATCCCTATTATTTGACGAGCGAGTGTTGACTTACCCGATCCTGATTCACCAACAATAGCTAATGTCTTCCCTTTCTCTAGTGTAAAACTGATATTTTGGTTTGCGCGAACTAAAGTATTCGGACTAAAAATACCAGAAGAAACTTTGTAGTGCTTGGTTAAATTGTTAACTTGAAGGAGAGTCATTTTAAGAGTCTGCTCCTAATATTGTCTGTTTGCGAGTAGAACGAGTTTCAACATTAGATTCTGTTTCTTTTCGTTCGTTCTCTTGCTTGGCAAAATGGCAGCGAACTTTACCATGATTTGGGATACTAATAAGGCGAGGCGGTTTTACACATTGTTTCTCTGCCGAGGGACAGCGTGGGCCTAAGCGACAACCTACAGGTGGCTTATCAATAGTTGGTATTTGGCCCTTAAGCGCAAACAATCGACTTCCACGTGTATGTCTTTTCCCGAGCTGTGGAACGCTATTTAATAACGAGCGAGTGTAGGGATGTAAAGGGTTCGTTAGAATATTCTTAGTCGCTGCATGTTCCATCATGTGACCTGAATAGAAAACACCTATCTTATCTGTATTCTCGGACAATAAAGCAAAGTCATGAGTGATAAGCACCACGCCCACATTTTCAGTCTTATTAAGATTGACGATTAAATCTAGAATTTGAGCTTGAATTGTCACGTCTAGGGAAGTCGTTGGTTCGTCCGCTATCAATAGCCGAGGTTTGCATGCAAGTGCAATCGCAATTGCGACTCGTTGATTCATTCCTCCCGATAACTGGTGGGGATACAGGTTGAGTACTTTTTTAGTTTGGTTAATTCCTACAGCATCCAGTAATTCCATGGAGCGTTGCTTTCTTGCAGAGCGAGCATGCAAACCATGGGCAGAAAGAGTCTCATTGAGTTGGGTTGCAATTGTGAAACATGGGTTTAAACTCGACTTAGGGTCTTGGAATATTATCGAAGCTTTCGAAGATATATAAGCTTGTCGATCAGCAGGGACCATCTTCATTAAATCTTGTCCATCTAGACTAAAGTAATCCGCTTTCATTTCCATTTTTGATGACAGCAAGCCCATAATAGCCATAGCAAGCATACTTTTTCCAGAACCTGATTCACCGACTATTCCAAGAATTTCATTATCGGACATTCTTAGAGAAAGCCGGTCGATAATAGAAAGTGGCCCTGAGTGGGTTTTTAAATCGATGCTTAAATTTTCAATATGAAGTAAGTTCATTTATTTCTGCCGAGGCTCCATGGCATCTTTGAGACCATCGCCGACTAAATTAATGCTCAGTAATGTGAAAAGTATTGCGAGTCCTGGTATCGCAACCGTCCAAGGGGCGAACATAATATTGTGATGAGACTCAGACAAAATAGTTCCCCATTCTGGGTGGGGTGCTTGTGCACCTAACCCTAAGAAGCCCAATGTCGATATTTCAAGTATGGCGATTGAAAACGCCAAAGTAAGTTGAACAACTATAGGAGGTAATATATTTGGTAGTATGGATTGCAAGAATAACCGGCTCTTAGATGCACCGTCTAATATCATTGCGGTAACATAATCCTTGCTGGTTTCTTGCACAATCGCTGATCGAGTGATTAGTACGAAATGAGGAATGAGCACAAATGCGACGGCGTAAATTGCATTTGGCAAACCAGGCCCAATGATAGCAACAATTACAACCGCTAAAATTAAGGATGGTATGGCCAAAATAAAATCCATAACTCTCATAATGAGCGAGTTGATCCAATAATTAGAAAAACTAGCTAGTACACCAAGAAAGATTCCACTGATAGCCGACAACACAACCACAGCACTCGCTAATGATAGTGATAGTCTCGCCCCGTGTACTAGCCTAGAGAACAGGTCGCGACCGATATAATCAGTGCCAAATAGATGGGTAGTTGTTCCTTCATCAAACCATGAAGGGGGTATATGAATAGAATCCGTAAATTGCCTTGCTGGATCAAAAGGAGCCAGCAAATCAGCTAATATAGCAATAAGCGCAATAACAATTAAAACAAAGAGTGCGATAAGAGCAAGTGGATTTCTTTTATAGTGACGCCACCACCTCGCCAAGGTGCTTGGTACACGAGTTTGTTGATAAAACTGGGACTGGATACTCATTGCTTTCTCCTTAATTTAGGATCGACAAACGACCTGAATATATCCAATACAAGATGTATTATTATTATGAAACTTGCAATAGCTAAAATGCCGCCGTGAATAACAGCAAAGTCTCTCCTGTATACCGCTTCTAAAAGCCATTTACCAATGCCCGGCCAAGAGAAAATAGTTTCGGTAATCAAGGAGCCAGTTAATAAAATGCTAATTTGAAGTCCCATGGCAGTTAACAGTGGAATAGAAGCGTTTCTTAGTGCGTATTTCCAAAGAATTTTTGAAGCTGAAATGCCTCGAGATTTAGCGCTCCTAATATAATCGGCATTTAATACATCAGTCATCGTAGAGCGAGTAGAGCGGGCGATTACGGCGAGCGGTACTGTACCAAGTACAAAAGCCGGCAGTATCAAGTGATGTAGAGCGCTTTTAAATGCATCCAAAGCATAATGTTTTTCTGATAATAACGTATCCAACAGCATAAAACCCGTAATTGGCTCAATATCAAACTCAAAGCCTATACGACTAGCGACTGGCGTTATACCCAGTATTATTGAAAAGAAAAGTACTAAAAGCATCGCCCACCAAAAAATCGGCATAGAATACCCGATAAGGCTACCGGACATGATGAGTTTGTCCTGCCACTTATCTTTGTGTTGTGCTGCATAGATCCCGAGCGGTAGGCCCACTACTAGCGCTATAAGTAGGGCGGCAGCCGCTAATTCGATGGTTGCCGGGAAATAAATCACAAAATCATCCATTATTGGGGTTCCTCTAACGGAGGAAAATCCGAAATTTCCCGACAGAATATGGGTGACATAATTTATATAGGCTTCTAATAATCCAAGTTCTTGCTGGTGCATTGTAAGGCTGACGTCTGGGAAAAGGCTTGTCGAAAGCGAAGGGTCATATATAAATGAAGAACCGTCAGGGAAAAAATGAGTTAATCCAAATGTAAAAAGAGTCAGTACGAAAAAGCTACTAAATACGTTTATAAGAAGCCTAGAAATGTTAGTCAACATGTTCACTCTACTCCCGGCAGAGGAGTTTCTGCCTCTGCTGCTGAGAGTGTGACACCGCTAAAATACATCCCATCAGTTGGTACTAACTGAAGGTTATTGACTTTCTTATTGAGTAGTATAAATTGTCGTGCATGCGCTATGGGAACCCATGGTTTTTGCTGATTAAATCTTCGTTGAGCTTTAAGATACAATTCAGTCCTAACGTCGATGTCTGATTTTTCCCCAGCTTGCTGAATTAAGGAATCGAATTTCTCGTCACACCAAAAGGCGCCATTATTTCCTGAACGGGCGGCCGCGCAACTTAAAGTCGAAGAAAAATAATTATCAGGATCGCCGTTATCACCAATCCAGCCTAACAGTGCTGCTTGATGCTCACCGGATTTTATTTTTTCCAAGAAAGTACCAAACTCATAGGAGATAATGCTTACCTTTATACCTACTTTTTCAAGATCGTGTTGAATTAACTCAGCCATTTTTATCGCGTTTGGGTTATATGTTCTCTGCACTGGCATAGCCCAAAGGTCCATTTTGAAGCCGTCAGGATATCCCGCCTCTATAAGTAATTGTTTTGCTATCAAACTCGAATAAGGCACCGGCTCGGTCTTATTATCATAAGACCAGATCAGCGGAGGAATCGGATTAATCGCTTCTTCTGCGGTGCCGCCGTACACGATTTTTAAAATAGAGCTTTTATTAATAGCATAATTCATCGCCAAGCGAACCTTATGTTGATCAAATGGCTTCTTGGTTGTATTCATTGCTAAGAAGGAGACATTTGAACCGGCCTCGCTCAGTGTGATCAGACCTGGGTATTGTGACGCGGCATCAATTTGAATCGGGAGAGGTTTCGCCATGATGTCACATTCACCAGCAATGAGTCTTGCAAATCGCAAGGATGGATCCGGGGTAATCGCAAAAACAAGCCCCTCCAATTTTTCTTTACCCTTCCAATAAGTTGGATGAGGTTTATAACGGATAAATGCGTCAGGTTGGTATCGAACCAACTGAAACGGGCCGGTGCCAACGGGTTTATTATCGATCAGTTGAGGTTGTCCTGTTCGTATTAAATGAGCCGCATACTCGGCGGAAAGAATAGAAGCAAAATCCATCGCAAGAGTTGCAAGAAAAGGAGCATCAGGGTTCTTCAAGGTAAACTTAACCTTATAGATGTCAAGTTTTTCGATATTTAGGATTAGTTCGTTGAGTCCCATAGCGCCGAAGTATCGAAACTGAAGGGGCGAAACTCGGTGATAAGGGTGGTTTTTTTTCCATTGTCTCTGAAATGAAAACAGAACATCATCGGCATTGAAATGCCTAGTTGGAACGAATTGATCGGTTGTTTGAAACGTTACGTCTTTTCTTAGATAGAAAGTATACTCTTTCCCGTCACCGGAAATCTCCCAATGAGTGGCTAAACTTTGCTTTAGTTGGGTTCCGCCGGGTTCGAATTCGACTAAGCGATTATATATTTGTCGCGATGATGCGTCAAAAGTTGGTCCTGAAGTAACCAATTGTGGATTAAAACTTTGCGGGCTCGCCTCGGAACAATAAACAAGTACTTTGTCTCTAACGGAAGTAGAGGACATATCTGTACATCCCGAAAGTAAACTAAAACTGGCGAGAATAATGGCAAATGGAAAATACTTTTTATCCATTGAAAGCTTCTTATCTTTGTGTAAGATTCTATATTACTAGATCAAATTATAGCTTTGGAGGGTACACAGATGCAATCTTCTACTTATGATCGAGCAGAAGATATTTTTTGAGATATCCGCGAAGTTGATGATATGTCAAGCCGATTAAATCAGCACATTTTTTCTGATTGTATTGAGATTGTTTCAATGCGGACTTAAGTAGTTCAATTTCTAAATCGGAGACGGTCTGCTTTAAATCCATTGGAAACTCAAAATTGGTACTTGATAGTTCATTTTGAATGGACGTCGACGCAAAATCTAATCCATTAATTGGCGATGAATTGTTCTGAATACTCGACGTTTTCTCGTTTCTTATCAGGCCAGCATCAGAGCCAATCCGGTAAGGTGAATCAAATGGATCGAATTGAATGCTCTCAACAGTTTCATCTTCGGCAGTTTTATAGATGTTACGTTCGATGACGTTTTTTAGCTCTCTTACATTACCGGGCCATGGGAATGCTTCCAATTGCTGTTCGGCATCTTGAGAGAAGCCCGCGAAAAAGGGACGTTTAAGTTCTCTTGTCATTTCTAGCGCAAAATACCGTGCAAGGATCATGATGTCTTCTGCGCGGTGTCTGAGTGGAGGTATAGTGATTACATCAAATGCTAGTCGGTCGAGTAAATCTGCGCGAAATTTTCCTTGTCTAGCAAGAGAAGGGAGATCCTCGTTTGTTGCAGCCACAACTCGTACGTCAACTTTTAACGTCTTATTGCCGCCAACCCTTTCAAATTCACCATATTCAATAACTCGTAGAAGTTTCTCTTGTACATTTTTGGAGCTGTTCCCTATTTCGTCTAAGAATAAAGTTCCTTTGTCAGCGAGTTCAAATCGACCTTGGTGTTTTTTGTTCGCACCAGTAAATGCACCGCTTTCGTGGCCAAATAATTCGGTCTCTAACAAGTTTTCATTAATAGCCGAGCAATTAAGTTTCACAAAGGGCTGGTCCCATCGAGAGGATAAGTAATGCAACCGTGCAGCTATCAGTTCCTTACCTGTTCCACGTTCACCAATAACTAACACCGGTTTGTCGATAGGTGCGAGTTGAGAAACATGTTCTTGTACTTCAAGAAAACAGCTGGATTCACCAATTAAATTGTCATGAGGCTCTTTCAACCTATGGACCCTTCTTTTATTGTTGGTTAATTTGGCTAAAGTTTAGTGGATACTACTTTTTAAAGATAGTCTAGATAAGCAATATATTTACTATCGCAATGAAAACAATAGGTTATGGGTGCTTCAAAAGTTGGCAAGGATAATGCATTATTAGATATATTCTTAACTTAGTGGCTAAATTAGCCAGATTAAAGTTCAATCGGACGAGGTTTAATTGCGATGTTCACAACAGGAATCCCAAAAAGCGAAAGTTTGGCACGTTTACCTAAATGTAAGCAGGACATCGCTCAAAATAGAAGAACGATTAAATCACTGGTTGAATTAACGATAGGCATTATTGGGTTGATTGGAATCATGCTGGCACAAATCGCCAGTAGTGATAAAACAAATCATCACTCAAAGTTACACCCAGCGAGTGCGATATCCGAAATGGGTAGTGATTTTTCAGAAAAGGTGGAGAGCATTTCAAAAGTATCTCCAATGGCCAGTAAAATAAGTTTTTCAAATATCATTTTTTAGCTTAATACGTATTCAATCATTTATTGTTTTTAGTTTTGTGGAGGTAGTTTCCAATGGGTATATTCACTCGATTTGCAGATATTGTAAATTCCAATATTAATTCACTGTTAGATAAGGCAGAGGACCCTGAAAAGCTGATACGGCTCATCGTCCAAGAAATGGAAGATACTCTTGTCGAAGTACGAACTGCTTCCGCTAGGACCATAGCGGATAAGAAAGAAATCACCCGAAGACTTAGTTTCTTAGATAACGATGTACAGGAATGGGAAAAGAAAGCTGAGCTTGCGATAACTAAGGGAAGAGAAGATTTAGCAAAAGGAGCACTATTAGAACGTAATAAAGCTGAAAGCGCAAAGGCTGATCTTCAAACAGAATTTGATAAAGTAGAGAGTGAGCTGAGTCGATTGACGACTGAAGTAGGCCAATTGCAAGATAAACTGAACGACGCTAGAGCGCGACAAAAAGCGTTGCTAATGAGGCATAAAACGACCTCTTCAAGGTTAAAAGTTAAACGCTCGCTGTACGAAAATTCTGGTGACAAAGCGGTAGATAAATTCGAACGTTTCGAAAGAAAATTGGAAGATCTAGAGTCTGAAGTTGAATCCTACGATGTTACAGGTAACCGCAGCCTTGCCGATGAAATTAATGAGCTAGAAAATGAGGAAGCCATCGATCAGCAATTAGCAGAACTCAAGAAGCGAGTGACAGGTAGTAGTCAATCAAGCGATAGCACTAAGAAAGGAGAGAAATAATGTGGGAAGCTCCAATTATACTATTCATGGTTGTTGTCGCGCCGATTTGGATCGTGATGCATTACCGCTCCAAAGGGACTAAGCAAGGTGGCATTTCTGAGGCCGAACACGGTCGATTAAAGGAACTAACGGAAATCGCCGATTCTATGTTGGTAAGAATTGAAACATTAGAATCGATTTTAGACAAAGAAACGCCTGATTGGAGAGAGAAGCATGAGTAATCAAAACCATGATTCACGAAGGCAGCCTGAAGACGACTATCAATATAGTTGTAGAGGTCGAAGACTATTCAAGAGTCCTGACAAAGCTAAAATATGCGGTGTTTGTGCAGGCATATCAGAATATTTTGAATTCGAAACTTGGGTCGTTAGATTAATCGCAATTTCTTTCTTCTTGTTCTCTGGCGGTACGGCAGTTGTGGCTTATTTTGTTGCTTGCTTTATTATGGACCCAAAACCAGGTTCTAAGAGCAATAAAGGGTGTTTTGGAGAAGAAAAGAAACGGCATCGTCCTGCTGCGTCGGAAGACAAACAATACAATCCATCCGTTAAAGAAGTGTGGAAGAAAGGAAATGCACCGTCTGTTTCGTTACTGAATTTAGAGAATTCCTTTGAGAAAATGGAGAATAAGCTACAAAAAATGGAAACATTTGTTACATCAAACAAGTATCAGCTAGAGAAAGAGTTTGCTCAAATGGGACGTTAATAACGGACGATTTAATTAGATTAAGGACAAACCGCATGGAAGTGTCCGCTCTATTGGTTACTAATTCACAAAGTAAATGCCAAATAATACCAAATAATAACATCTCCTCTTCCCCTAAATCATTCGGTTATAGGGGAATTCGTCCATTTTGTTTTCCGCTCTATAAATTCTTTCTACCCTCTTTTTAAGCCATATTAATTAACAAAGTTGCGTCTATTTATTTTGTAACAAGAGGTTGACCTATCTAATTGATAGCGGTTAATATCGGCACTGGCAGATCAGGCCTTAGGGCCATAAAAGGCGATTTGATGGACTATTCGAACATAACGAAAAGCC
>JAHRVB010000121.1 GCA_019090895.1 Kangiellaceae bacterium | reverse complement strand
GCATTCCAGCTAGTTTCAAAATATTAAGTTTCAAAACTTAAATTACCATTGGCACTCACTACACTCTATGTTATTTTCGACATAAGTATTTTATGTCTTATCTTGTTTGTCCCACTTATTTAGGAAAATTTCATGCCAGTCTTAGCCGAGCGAATGAGCCGAGCCAAACCTAGTGCGATTATGATGATCGCTGAACAAGCCAAACAATTGAAGCGAGAGGGGCGCGATATCATTAGTTTCTCTGTCGGTGTTCCCAATTTTTTGCCTGCCAATCATGTATATCAAGCCGCTAAAGATGCCCTTGAACAGGATTCTGGCTTGTACCTACCGGGACGGGGAGAAGATGTATTAATTGATGCGTATCTCCAACGATTGGAAGCTAACGGATTTACTGGCTACGCAAAGAAAAACGTCGCTAGCGGTATTGGCGCTAAGCATGTACTTTATACCTTGCTTTATGCGCTACTAAATGAAGGCGATGAAATTCTTATCCCGGCACCATTCTGGACCACTTATCAAGATATCGCCGATTTATTGGACGCTAATAGTAAGCAACTTAAATGTTCTTCTGAGCAAAATTATAAATTAACAGCCGAACAGTTAGAGCAAGCGATCACCCCAGCGAGTAAAGTTTTTTTATTTAATAATCCCTCAAACCCAACTGGCATGGTCTATAGCGAAGCTGAAGTCAAAGCCCTTGGCGATGTGTTGGAGAAACATGACATCTGGGTTATCTCCGATGATATATACAACCGAATGATTTTTGATAAGATGGGTTTTCACCATTTGCTAAAAACTAATCCTAATTTGCGTGACCGAATGATAATGATCGATTCAATTTCTAAGTCCTACGGTATGCCTGGGTGGCGTGTAGGAATGATGGCCGCTCCAGAGAAAATTGCTAGCGCAATGGTGACCCTTAATAGTAACTCTATTACTAATATCCCCGGTGTAGTAGGTGCTGCAGCGGCTGCGGCAATAGCTGGTCCGCAAGATTTTGCCGATGAGATGTGCGTAGAGTTCTCGAAAAAGCGCGATGAAGTGATGGCAACCATGTCAAAAATCAACGGGATTACCTGCCCTAAACCCCAGGGCGCTTTTTATGCGTTCCCTGACATCTCTGCGATATTTGGGAAGAAACATCAAGGCGTTATCATTGAAAATGATATGGTCTTTTGTGAGCAGTTACTTAAAAACAAGGGGATTGCAGTTGTCCCTGGCAGTGCTTTTGGTGAGCCTAAAGCAATTAGGATTTCTTATGCCTGTAAACCGGCAGAACTGACAGAAGGACTAAAACGGTTAGAAGCGTTTTTTAGTGAGTTGGAAGTCTAGGTCCGAAATCGAACTGATTGTAAATCAATCAGTCCTTTTTTGTTTGTCTTATTCTTAGGCTTAAGTTAAAGAGCGTTTCTCTTTTAGCATAACTTGTGCACCGATATAAACTTACCCACTTTTATAATCGGTCAGTGATTTCTTCGATCGCAGATAGTTTATCCGCTCTTGCTAGCACTTGGTTATTTTGCACTAGAACAAATGTTGCCATGTTCTTGACTTTATACTGGTGAAACAGCCGGTTAGTATAATCGACACTAAAAGAGTGTTTTACTGCAAATTTCTTTTTGTATTCCTGCAGGTCTTTTTCGCCTGTCCATAATCTCGACGCAATCCCATGTACTTCGATATTAGGGTGAGCTTGGTGAAATTCATTCAGATGGTTTTGTGATTCGATGCAGTTTCTAGAAACTGACGGTCGAGAATCTTTTAAATACCAATCGCACCAAGTCGCAGTGAAATAAAGAATGTGTTTCTTTCCTTTATTAAAGGGAATTTGAATGTCCTTACTATCTTCGTTCAGAGTTGCTGCTTTTAATAGGTCGATGGTGTTGTTATTGGTAATCAATTCGATTTTATTATTAAGTTGATCGTCAGCCACATTTCCTACATGGACTAAGTTCATTTTCCTATCAAATAACAAATGATAAGGCGTGCCGAGTAGCCTAAATTTTTGCGCTAAGTCGCCACTTGAATCGATGGCCAATGGCATCGTTAATTTAAACTCTTGTTGGGTTTTAGTTATTGCCTCAATACCGTCATTTACGCCTAGATTAATGGCGATAATCTTGAGTTTATCTCCCATTTCTTGTTGGACCTGTTCGAAGTGTGGCATTTCTTTTCTGCAAGGCTGACACCAAGTGGCCCAGAATTTTAAGTACACGGGGGCTTTCCCTTGAAAGTCCTTTAGGCTTACCTGGGTGCCGTCAATCAAGTCGATAGGCGCATTCAAAAGATCGGATGGTAAGTTCGAGGCGAGAGATTTCTGGCTGAGTGTTATTAGACTGGAAAGCACTACCAGGATTAACAGCGAGATTACTTTTATTGAGATTGTCCAATGGTTCATTATCTTTGTCCGTGTGTTGATTAACGGCAGCTATTGTAAAATAATTTTCATGCAGGTAAAGTGGCATTAATAACTAACAATAGTGAATTATATTCATGACATTTTTCTGAAGAATAGGCTCTGTGAGGAATAGGTTCTGAGAACATGTTTGTTACTTCTCTAAAAGGTCAATGATGGACAAATTACGAAGCTTAGAGTTTCTGATAGCAGCCACCGATACCGGTAGTTTTGCTGGAGCTGCTAAAAAGTTCGCCACTGATCCGTCAACAGTGAGCAAGTCCATCCGAAAACTCGAAGAACAACTGGCGTTGCAGCTATTTCAACGTTCGACGCGAAAGTTAAGCCTAACAGACGCTGGTAAACAATACGTAGACTCCGTTAAGCACTTCATCAACCAACTGGAAATCACAGAAGATAACTTAAAGGCCGAGAACGAATCACCCAGTGGAACGCTTAAGATCAATTTGCCTGTCTCTTACGGAAGGCTAGTAATTCAGCCTCTCTTAAGTCAATTCAGACGACTGTACCCTGATATAGCAATGGAGATTACATTTAGCGATGAGTATGTGGACATTATCGGAGAGTCTATTGACTTAACTATTCGAAGTGGAAGTCTTTCCGATAGTCGGTTGGTTGCACAAAAGCTCGCACCAATGGATTTTATCATTTGCGCAACGCCAGAATACTTAAAACGACATTCGTCGAACATCAGCGACCGAACCCTCGAGCAACATAACTGGATTCGATTTAGGTTTAAACAAACGGGTAAAACGATGCCAGTATTAATGCAGACAAAAGATGGAGTTAAGCAGTTGGACCCCGGCAATCAAATTGTAGTGGATGATGGTGAAGTTCAAGCTGAATTTTGTGCGGCAGGATTAGGAATAAGCCAACTAACTCATTTTAATGCAAGATCCTGGGTTGAAGCTGGAAAGCTAGAAGTGGTTACTAAAGCGTGTCGGTTAAAAGGGGCAAGTGTTTATGTCGTCTATGCAAAGCGCGACCGCTTACCTGCTAGAACACGATTGTTACTTGATTTTATCAAAGAAGGACTGGTAGCCATTGGTGAGACACCAAGTTCTACATGGGCAAGTTGGGTTAACAACAACTAAGTTTTATGCCGCGGGCCATTGGAGCAGTTTTTCATTCGCAACAGAGCTCATAACAGATGGATTCAGTTGTTCGATGACATCAAATGGTTGATAGAGGAAATCGGGGAAAATTGCTTGTTCAGGATCTGAGTTGTAAAAATCCAGTCCTACCCAAGCATTTCTATGCGAGCGCTTAGCGGCGTAAAGGCATTGGTCGGCGATATCAATAACTTGGGTCCAGCTTACTTTTTCCGGTTGGTTCTTAAAACAAGGATAAAAAGTAAAACCGATTGAACAAGTTTTTTTAACTGAATTATCATCACCAATGTTAAAAGTATGGGACTCTATTATTTCTCTTAATCTCTCCGCATAATTGCTAGCTTCATTACGATTTGCCCCTTTAACGACAATTAGGAACTCTTCACCTCCCCAACGTATGATGTAATCTGTTTGCCGAAATACGCTACTCAAAACGTCGCTGATTTGCATTAAAACCATATCGCCAGCGGCATGGCCATAGGTATCATTGACCTTTTTGAAATGGTCGAGGTCGACCAAGAAAAATAGTAAGTTTGCTTCATCGGGTAAGTCCGATTCCGACACGGAATGTTGATAAGTGAAATTGAGTTTTTCAACGTCTTCTTCTATGTGTTTCATTAAGAAACGTCGATTATTCAACCCCGTTAGATCGTCAGTAAAACTTTTTTCCTCGACTAACTGATAAGCTATTTTCAGTTCTTCGTTTTTGCGATTGAGATCCTGCGTTCTTTCCTTAACTTCCTTACTCAAACGAAAGGTGAGTTTTCTCTGGTTTAGTCTCTTGTAGATTAAAAAAGAAACCAAGAAAACCGACAGTAACGCAATGATAATGATTGTTTGTTGTAGTTGCCTTTTAGTTAGTAGGGCTTGCTGTCTTTTAAGCTTTTCACCTTGAAGTGTTTTATGCTGTTCGAGAGATTCGATTTCGAGATCTTTCTGTTTAGCATCAAAGCCTGCGCGAAGTGCAGTAATTCTGGCATCGCTTTTTTCATTAAACGTCTCGTCAACAATGGTTCTATATTGTTTAAATAATTGTAGTGCCTGTTTGAAGTTGCCCATAGACTCATAGATTTCTGACTTAAGCTCTAGGCCTTCACCTGTTCCAACTCTGTCACCTTTGTCATTAGCCCATTGAAGAAAAAGATTGATTTGCTCTAAGGCTTCGGAATATTCTCCCTTATAAAGATAGTATTGGGCTAAGTTGCGGCGCGGTGACATTCCAATATCATTATCATTGGTGTCTTTTATGAGTGTCAAAGCTTGAGTCGCGTATCGGTAAGATTCCTCATGATTTTCCGTGAGCATCGACACTCGTGAGAGAATTGAAAGTGCGCGCGCACTAATATTTGGCGAATTGATTTCGTTGGCTATGGCTAAGCCGTTTCGAAGAGTGTCAATCGCTCGGGGAAATCGTTTAAGATCTGAATAAACAGAACCTAGATTCACTAAAGCAAGCGCTTCACTACTTTTATCACCCATTTTGCGCGCCAAAGCTAACGATTTTTGATAGATGGGTTCGGATTCTTCTTGCTGGTTTAGGCGTGACATTGTTAGCGCAATATTAGAATAAAGCGATACTAGAGAATTATTGTCATTGATACTTTCTGCTATGTTAAGTGCTTGCAGCATGATATCAAGTGATTCTTGATAACGCCCTTGAGTACCATAGAGTATGGCTAAGATATTAAGCGCTTTACCTGTGTTTCGTGTTTTCCCTGCTTGTTTAAATTGTTCAAGTGCAATGCGAATATTTGAAATAGCGGTTTTAGTTGCGCCTAAGTAAAACGATATGATTGCAAGTTCGTAATGGGTATCTGTTTTTAAATCGTGGAACTTGAATTTATCCGCTAAGAAAAGGGCTTTTTGAATTGATAGTTGTGCTTGTTCTAGTTTGGACTGGGAGCGAAATACAACAGCCTGCCTGATATACGCTAGAGTTTGATAGCGAGGCATTTGATTTTTAGTCGCCCAACGTTGTAGTTTGCTGATATAGCTTTCAGCGACCTTGAAATCATCCAAAGTGGAGTCAATGTAAATTATGTCTACCATTAGTTTGGCATTTGCTTCACTGGAAGGCGTAGGTTCTAGTAAAGGTTCAAGTTGACGAGCGTAATCGAGCGCTAATTTTGGTTGGTTTCGTTTGGTCAACTCAATCAGTTCACCTAGAAGCTTTATCTGTTTAGGCGTATCTGCGTTGTGTAATTGCTTTATCAATAGCTGTTGTTTGTTAGCTTGTTCCTCGTCAATGGATTGTGATTGGGCAACTGGGACAATCAATAGACCAAAATAAAAGCCAAGTAGAAGCAAAGACGCACGCATGAATCTAGCAATATTAGTGCGATAGGAGTTCAATAATGTATTGGAAAATGGACCCGTATTGGTGGTCGTAGTCATCTATTTTTATACCTAGGCATACATAGTGCAATCAGCGGAAATTATTCGCGCTGATTGGACTAGAGGTTACAGCTCAATTAAACGTGCCTACTACGCTGGGGGCTTCAGTGAGAAACATCGATTAATACGATTACAATTTATCTAAGCTTAGTCGTATTTCAATCGCTTCGCTAGAAATTGACAGTTCGGCAGCGGCTAATTTTCATTAGCTCTAAAAAGCTAGATTGGCTTGTGTCTATTAATCAACCCCATCCAGAACTACTAAATTCGGGGGCTGTAGAATAGTATCCGATAATTTCTAGCTTATCCTCGTTAGGGAGGTTTGATAGCTTTGAACTGATGTTGCTGATCCGATCGCTTTATAATGTAGGATAGTTGCGATAGAAATAGTTGGATTTGTGGTGATAATCTTAAGATAACATTGGTGATTAGAAATTAACGCTATTGGATTAATCTTCGTCTGTTTATGATCAAAATATCGAATATCTTATGGACCATAATAGATCAAGCGAACTATTATAAAATGAGTATCTGTGTTTTTACACAAATAAAATATACAGTTATTCTAACGAAAAAACTGATAGTGAGCTTATCCTAGAGTTGATTGACCTATGCTTAGCTGCATACAATTCTGCTAGAATTGACAATTACCTAGACCATTTTTAGACCCTAGGGTAAACAAAAATACATCTATATCCAGAGCCAGTGAAACATCTTTCAAAGTTGAGTTATGGGCCAAAATGGGATGATTAGTAGAAACTTATTGTTTCGTTAATCAATATAAATGAATTCATGAACCTCAATAAATAAGAGCCGGCCACAGAATATGGAATTATTAACAACACTTAATATTGGTTTTTCAATCATAGTCTCTGTGGTTTTATTCGTTTGTTATGTTTTTTTCCTAAAGAGTGATAACAAAAGTACACTATCAATAGTCTCAAGCGCTTTGATATTGCTTGGTATCGCATTGCTACAATTTGAGCATCTTAATTTCATCCTTAATCGAAGCGACCCTCTTGAATCAATTTACTACCGGGCATTGTTATTTCTAATTCCTCCCTTTTTCTATTTCTTCAGCCGCTTTGTCATGTTTCCAGAATATCAATTAAAGTTCTACAGTGGGCTGCATTTCGTACCATTCGCAATGGTATTTTTCGTTAGTCGAGAGATTGCCGTACCTGTAGCCTTTTTAATCGGCACGAGTTATTGCATTTGGCTTTCGCACATAATTTTTAACTTAAGACAGCATCGTAAACGGTTTGAAATCGAATTTTTCTTCTATGCATTTTTCTCGATATTAGCCATAGCTGTATTGATATTCGGTTTTTCAGCTTCATTTGTAGACAATGCCTATTTTTACCATTTCTATTCTAATGGAATAGCGTTTGCTTTTGTGCTTGTCACAGGGGCTCTGTTTATTTATCCAGATTTGCTTAATGAAATTACCGAAGTGATTAAACTGGGTTATTCAAAATCAACACTATCGAATATTGATATTGAACAAAATTTGACCAGATTGAATGAACTGATGCATGAAGCAAACCTCTATCAAAATGAGAACCTCAGTTTGTCATTACTAGCAGATTCAATGGAGCTATCAGTTCATCAATTGTCAGAATTGATTAATACTAATTTTGGTATGAACTTTTCAAAATACATTCGCGAATTGCGCATTGAACAAGCGAAGGGGTTATTGATTAATCAACCCAAAGCATCGATTTTGTCGATTAGTATGGAAACTGGTTTTAAATCTCAATCAAACTTTTATGCCGCATTTAAAGATCTCACCGGCCAATCGCCTGGTCACTTTAGAAAAGTCTCTTCTTAGTCATCATATCTCTCGATTTATCATTCTGGAACTCTTTAACTTATTGATTTTTATTATTAAATTGTTTTCTTATTCAATATTTATCAAATAGGAGTTTTTCCTTATTCAGGTTAGATAAACTCTGTGTTGTAGGGAATTTATGAGACGTTATTCGTTGGATAATAACTTACAAAACGAATAAGAATAGGAGTACAGGGGAAAGACAATGAGCATTAACCCACCAAGAGTTGACCTTGATAAAATGGAAACAAACCTCTCTTACCTTAACCTATTAGGCGTTAAGTCTTGGTCAAAGCTTCATCCTGACATTCAGCAAAGGTTTGGACTGAATGCAAAGCAAGCTGTTACTTACAAAGGCGTGATGAAGCATGTTAAAGCCTCAAGAATGGGACGATTATTTGCCCAAATTTGCCAACTCATTGGCACACCATTGGCATTGCATACTGGCGAAAACGTACCCGTTGAAGTTAATGTTTATCCAAGTAAGAGCAAAAATGGTATGAATTGGGACCGTTTTTATTCATTCGAAAAACAGCCGGTTAACCGAGTAAAGTCTACTAAATGTTTACTGCCTGAGGGCGGATTGGTCGAATTAGTAGGTGCAGGCTTTGGTATGAAACTAGAGGTGAGTGAAAGAGGTGGGGCACTTTGTTTTGAAAGTACTGAATTTTTTTGGCAGTACAAAAACTTCAAACTGACTATTCCAGATGTTCTTTCTCCGGGTAAAACTTTAGTGTCTCAAAAGGCAATAGCAAATGGACAGTTTGAATTCAGTTTGCAAGTGGAGCACCTCTGGCTGGGCAGGGTATTCGAACAAGTTGGTGTGTTTAAGGCCTATGCGAAACAAAATTGAGCTCAATATTTGCAATTGGTTATTCATTTTAATTTAAGGAGTGTATGTCAATGATGGATCCGGTCCATAGAATCCAGGGCGATGGCGCTAGTGCCACTCGGGGTGTTGTAGAGTTAGACCCCGGTAAAGCTTGTTGGAATGTTGGCATGATATTGTTAGCGATAATTTTTGCGCCATTTACATTTAGTATGGTTAGTTTCATTTTTTTTCTGACACTGACCTATTTCTCTTTGTTAATTGGGCATAGTGTAGGTATGCATCGCATGATGATTCATCGTACCTTTGAGTGTCATCCTCTGGTAGAAAAAACGCTAATATACATAGGTGTGTTAGTCGGAATGTCTAGTCCTAAAGGAATTATAGCCATTCACGACACAAGGGATTGGGCACAACGTCAAGAAGAATGTCACGACTTCTTTTCCCATAAGAAATATTACCTATTGGACCTATGGTGGCAATTAACGAGCCGGTTTAGTTTCGAAAGTCCGCCGAAGTTAGAAATAGAAGCTAAGTATAACCAAGAGAAATTTTACATTAACCTAGAAAAATACTGGCGGCTGCATCAATTTCTATTGAGTCTTGTTTTCTACTTGATCGGTGGTTGGTCGCTGGTTGTTTGGGGCATATTTGTCAGGGTTTCAATTAGCATTATAGGCCATTGGACTATTACATATTTCTGTCATAACCCAGGACCAGGTTTATGGCATGTAAAAGATGCAGCCGTACAAGCTTCAAATATCCCAGGACTAGGAATGTTAACTTACGGAGAATGTTGGCACAACAATCATCATGCCTTCCCTGAATCTGCTCGTATCGGGATTGAACCAGGCCAGAGCGACCCGGCGTGGTATTTTATAAAAGGGTTGGCTTACTTAGGATTGGCAAGAAATATTGGAGTTCCTAGACCTAGTGTAAATAGAGATGATCTAATTCGAATTTCTAAATAGCGATAAAGCACCATTACCTATCGATCAACAAAAGCCTCTGAAGGCTTTTATTGCTATTTTATGATATCCCTAGCGACCCGCATACCGACCGTGTAAAGCTTATCAATGGCTTCTTCTTGATAACGACTTGCAGAACGTATGAATTCATAATAACTACCATAAGAACCGCCGCGCACACCGCGATATCGGCATTCATCTTCTGTCCATGCGGAGCCGTCAGTCGGAGCGCCACGACTGTAATCCCTGTCCCAAGCACAATCCTCTACCCACTCATAAACATTTCCCACGGTATCATGCAGGCCAAAAGGATTAGCTTTTTGAGAGCCCCCTTCAACTGGGCGCCGGCCTTCCCAAGCTGGGTCGCAATCTTCACAATTGGCATTGTTCTTACCTAAATTGTCACCCCAAAAATAGGTCGTAGTGGTACCTGCTCTTGTGGCGTATTCCCATTCAGCTTCCGTTAGAAGGCGGTAATTTTGACCGGTTTTTTGACTTAGCCACTTCACGTACTTCTTAGCGTCGTACCAAGTGATCAAGGTTACTGGTTTTTTGCTACGATCAGTTTTAATGCGCTTATTGCGCGCAAGGGCAACACAGTGTCCATCTTCAACACAATCTTGCCATTCTTGATAGGTGGTTTCGAATTTTGCGACGGCAAAACTATAATCGATAGTCACCAAATGAACAGGTCCTATGTCGTGCTTTTCTGAACCCATGCTAAATTGTCCGGCGGGCAGGGTAATCATCGAGGGACAGAACTGGCAATCTCTAAAGTTGCTGCCCACCGTATAAGTTTGGGTTAGCTGATATTCTTTGATTTCTTCAACGGATTCTTGTCGAGAATTTGAGTCGAAACAAGAGGTAAGTACGAAAATACTAATAATGGCTAGGAGTTTTAGCGGAGAGTTTTGAATCATATTTGGGCCTTTTTATCGGAAATCGGTCTGACGAATCAACAGGCTATAATAACAACAAATACTGACTAAATGAAAATTACAGATGAGTGTACTTTAAACTAATTTGATTTTTTAGGACAGTTGTCCTATTATTTGGCTGGATTCATTCCACTCATAAATGGATTGGTGTAAATGGAAAAATTCGAATGGTTAAGTAGGATATGACTAAGATAACAACAGGTGTAAGAATAGTAGAAAAGGCAGATATCCTTTTCTATCAACAAGGGTTTGAGCATACTTCCTTTGCGCAAATAGCTGCAGTAGTAAGAATATCTCGGGGTAATTTTTACTATCACTTCAAAACGAAAGATGAATTGTTAGATGCAGTAATTAGACTTCGGTTATCAAACACTCAACAAATGTTAGATGACTGGGAGGCTGAAGGTAATGAGACGATTGATCGCATACGGTGTTTCGTTAGAATATTGGTCTCAAATCAGAGAGATATACAGCATTTTGGGTGTCCGGTTGGTACTTTAACCGCAGAACTAAGCAAGCTAAATCATCCTCTAGAGAAACATGCGAATAAAGTATTTACACTTTTTCATGGCTGGTTAAAACATCAATTTTTATCGTTAGGGCGGGACGATGCAGACCAACTCGCAATGCATCTCATTGCACTCAGTCAGGGAGTTGCTACACTGGCCAATGCTTTTAAAGATGAGAAATTTATACGAAACGAAGAGAAACGAATTAACGAATGGCTAGACGAATTTGCGTGATCAATCATTCGCTTAAACCTTAACGAGTTTATCTATTAGAACCCACCAAATTAAAGGTCGAACATGCATATAATTTTTTTGAAATTTTCAGATAACAAAAATAATGCTGGTGAGCTAATGGACGAACATAATCGTTGGCTTAAGAAAGGGTTTGAACAACA
This sequence comes from Kangiellaceae bacterium, assembly GCA_019090895.1. GTDB lineage: Bacteria > Pseudomonadota > Gammaproteobacteria > Enterobacterales > Kangiellaceae. The sequence goes on along the minus strand of JAHRVB010000121.1, from coordinate 64,919 downwards.
AGTATTTATATTTGCGGGTACCATACAACCCGGAATCGGAGGATGCATCCTCGCTCAGGGAGAAACTTCGGACGAAATTAACAACAGAATCAGCCAAGATCCTTTCGTTCAAAAAAATGTCGTAAAGGCCGAGATTATGGAAGTAGATGGAAAAAAAGCGGATCAGCGTTTACAATTTTTACTAAATTAGGAGAAATCACATGGGATCCATCATAAAAGGAGAGGATGGTAAGACTCGCTGTAGTTGGTGTTCTGCTACCGAGCAGTATATTGATTATCACGACAACGAGTGGGGCTATCCCGTCGATGAAGATATTCGTCTGTTTGAAAAAGTCTGCTTAGAGAGTTTTCAATCGGGATTAAGTTGGCGAACAATATTGACCAAGCGGGAAAATTTTCGTAAAGCCTTTAAGAGATTTGACTATAAGAAGGTCGCCATGTTTGACGAGAAGGATATCGAAAGATTACTCCAAGACGAGGGCATTGTACGGCATCGAGGAAAAATTGAGGCTGTAATTAATAATGCCAAACGTGCGATAGAATTAGTCGAACAAGAGACAAGCTTAGCCGCATATTTCTGGAGTTTCGAACCAGTTGAAAAAAGATGTACTACGGCTGCAATGGTATCAACTTCTAATGAGTCCCTTGCCCTTTCAAAAGACCTTAAAAAGCGAGGTTGGAAATTTGTTGGGCCGACCACTGCATACGCGTTTATGCAAGCAATGGGACTTGTCAACGACCATGTTGCTGACTGCGCCTATCGAGCAAAGGCTGACAATTTAAGACAGAACTTCGTTAAACCGGAACGTTGACAAAATTTATTTAAATTTTAATGCACAAGAATCTTCTGAATATCTCTCATTATTGATGAATATGCTAACAGACGCTTACCTAGCGATAGTGGTTGAAATTTGATCTATTGCCTAGATTTACTACACTAAATAGTAGTAGTACGGGGTAATAGTAAAACAGGGTGTTAAATTTAAATCGGAGGGTATCTATATGAGTGAATCATTGTACGCAAGGATAGGTGGTGAAGGAGCTGTTAATGCAGCGGTTGATATTTTTTATCGCAAGGTGCTAAGCGACGATTTAATATCGGACTTTTTTGATGACGTTGATATGGATGGTCAAATAGCCAAACAAAAAAGTTTTCTGACGATGGCGTTTGGTGGACCCAATGAGTACACCGGTGAAGACATGAGAAAAGCTCACGCGCCTCTAGTGGAAAAAGGACTAAACGAATCTCATTTTAACGCGGTAGCAGGGCATCTCGCTGCCACACTCAACGAGCTGAATGTTCCCAGCGGATTGATCGATGAGGTCATGGCAATTGCTGGGAGCACCCACGATGATGTTCTTGGACTTTAACTAATAAAGAGATCTTACAGCCTTTCGTGACTAAGTAGCGAATACAAGTGAAATTCGACCAAAAAAGTTATCAACCAAACGATAATGAGAGTGTTTTAGACTGCCTGTTGCGACACGATGTAGCGATTAACTATTCTTGCAAGTCGGGTAACTGTCAGGCATGTCTAGTGAGATCCTTAGTTGGTGATATCGATCTTATTGCTCAAAAAAACCTCAAGCCAACGTTTGTAAAATTGGGCTATTTCCTCGCATGCCAACAAAACGCGTCCCGTGTTCAACAAGCCGCTCGCATTCGAACTGAACTTCTGTTTATTCCCTCCAAATTGTTAAGCAAAGAAATGCTAAACCGTGACGTTTGCCAACTAATTTTACGGCTAAAAACTCCGTTCGATTATCGCGCGGGTCAATTCGTTAATATTAAGAACTCATACGGAGTTGTTCGCAGCTATTCGATTGCCTGTACACCAAATGATAACAACGAAATAGAACTTCATATAAAGAGAAAAGAAAATGGACTGATGACTCGGTGGATTTTTGACGAGTTAGAAAAGGGAGATGATGTTGAAATACAAGGCCCCATTGGGGAGTGTTTTTATTCAGATTTAGACCCTAGTAGTCAATTGATTCTAATTGGCACTGGCACTGGCGCAGCACCCCTTTTAGGCATATTGAAAGATGCGCTCAACAATAATCATCAAGGAACGATCGCCTTTTATCACGGTGGTCGAACGTTAGAAGAACTGTACCTTCATCAGAAACTCAGTGAATTAACACTTCGACATACTAATCTAAAATATATTCCCTGTTTATCAGAACGTTCCGAACAGGACACGGAAGATAATTCAAGTCCAGTTAAACTAGAAGATGGTTATTGCAATCAAATCGCGTTAGATAGAATGCAACCAAACGCCAATACGCTTTTGTACCTCTGCGGAAATCCTGAAATGGTTAAACAGACTCAACGAAGTGCCTTTTTGAAAGGTATTAGTTCAAGCAATATTTATATTGACCCATTTGAGTATAAAGATTTACGAGAAACGCCTCGTTAGTAGTCGTATCATAGGTAATTGACTAGTCTGGAGGCTTCTTTTATTGGGATATTAGTCTAGCAAAAAATTACCTTGTGGGTCGATTAATAATCGTGGCTTTGAAATTCCATACCCTTGGATATAATCAACTCCTATGTCAGCAAGCACAGCAATAATCTCTTCATTTTCAGCAAACTCGGCCACAGTTTCAAGGCCCATTACATGACCAATTTGATTGATTGATTCAACCATTGCTCGATCGATTTCATCTCGATGTACGTCTTTAACAAATGCACCGTCTATTTTGAGTATGTCAACGGGCAAATTTTTCAAATAAGCGAAAGACGATAACCCGCTTCCAAAGTCATCCAATGCAAATCGACAACCGGTATCTTTCAGGCTCTTAATGAAATAATTGGCGGCGGACAAATTTGATATTGCAGCGGTTTCAGTTATTTCGAATGTAATCATATCTTTAGGAATATCGTTCTGCTGAATTTGTTTAGTCACATGATCAAGTGTTTCACCATCGGTTAAAGTTGCACCCGATAGATTAATGGCAAAGTGCGGAAGTTCACATTCTAATCGCTCTTTCGATTTCTTTACCGATTGAAAAACTTTGTCAATAACCCACCGATCAATCGAAGACATCAATCCGTACCTTTCAGCAGCAGGAATAAAAGCACCGGGTGGAATAATGCTACCATTATCATCCACCATTCGGATTAATATTTCATAGTGTTTCTTTTTTTCCTTTTTATTCAAGGGTAAAATCGTTTGGGCATAAACGAGAAAGCTGTTTTTATCAAGCGCATCTTGAATACGACTAAACCATGCCATTTCACCGTGTCTATCTGCTGCGTCGCTGTCTTCAGGTTGATATAGACTCACTTGATTTCGTCCAGAATCTTTTGCGCTATAACAAGCAGCGTCAGCCTCCCCAAGTATTTTTTCGACATTTTCGCTCATCGCCGAAATTTCTACGATGCCGATACTGACACCAATGGCAAAAGATTTCTCTTCCCATCCAAACCGGTAGTCCTGTATTGATTGTCGAATAGACTCAGCAATTCGTAAAGCGATACTTGCTGGGCAAGAGGTTAAAATAATGCCAAATTCATCGCCACCCAACCTGGCTAATATATCGTTGTCCCGAATATGAATTTCAAGTAAATCGGCGATTTGTTTAAGTAGTTCGTCACCGGCCACATGACCACAGGTATCATTGACGATCTTAAACTGATCGAGATCGAGGTACAACAAAGAATGCACACTGTTATTTTTCTGTGCGTCTTCTGTCACAGAGTATAATTTTTTGTCAAACGAGTTTCGATTAAATAAATTGGTCAATGCATCATGGGTAGCTTGCCAACTGATTTTATCGGCAAGAATTCTGGCATCAGTAACATCTCGAAACACCACGACAACCCCGTTACTAAGATGTTGTTGATCTCGGATCGGCGCTATAGAAAAATCAATATTGAGCTGAACGGCATCATTACGAATAAGATTGGCGCCTTTGTCGCAAGATGAGAAGCTCGTGCCATTTTTTAAACTCTGGTGAATCATATCTTGTTTATTTTTTGAATCCTGATGGGTCAAATTAAAAACTTTATCCAGGAGTCTTCCTTTAGCATGCTCTGCGTCCCATCCTGTTAATTGCTCTGCCATTGGGTTTAAATAGTCGATACGACCGTTTTCATCAGTTGTAATGACCGCATCGAAGATCGAACCTAAAATCGCTTCAGTGTGCAGGGCTTGTCTATTGGAGAAAATCGCTTGTTGACGAAGTAATTTATCTCTGGCGCTCGCAGCACTTACATCTACGATTTGAATGAAGCTGTGTTTTTCTCTTATCCCTAATGGTTTAATAGTCACCATCTGAGACATTAATTTATTATCTTCATGATCTTTATCGCTCGTATAGAGCGGTAGAACATGAGGGTTAAACTTAGGAGAAAGAATTGAAGACATGCCTTGGTTTTGAGCGTCTTCTATTGAGCGATTTAAGCGGGTAAAGTTGTTGTTCTTGAATATTGTATCAAGTGATTTTCCTATTATTTTTAAATTAGAAGAACCTGACTTATTTTCCATCCATTGGTTCCAATAGATGACTTGGTTAGATTCATCTAATATAACCAACCCAAATTCGCATAAGTCAATCATGCCATAAGCTAAAGCATCGTAATTAATTTTCGTATTAGCGTTATCTGTTCCTATATATTCTTCATTTAACTGCTTATTAGATTTCATCGTCAGACCCACCTAACTGCCGTCACCGAAATAATTAGTAATTTCAGTTGTAAGTGCTTCCATAGAATCGACGTCAAGTAGCAAGCTTAACGCACCTCTGATATTAGTTTCTTGCAATGAAAACTCCATTTTAAGAAGAAGAATTCCTTCCTTGCTGTTACCGCTATTGCCAGTCATTACTTCTTCACAGTCTCCTTGAGAATAAACTGGCAGTTGGTAAGTTAAATTTTGGTTAAAAATATTGGCTAGACTACCTAAACAAGCATTAAGAATGATATTGCCAATTTCAGTCAGCGCTTCTTGCTCCATCTCAGAGAGCATTTCTAGAGGTAGACTATCATCCTTTAATAGTGCTCTGACCAAATCAAAACTTTGGTTGGCAGGGAAAAGCAGTAATGCGTCCCCCCAAAACGAGCCCTTAAAAGATTCACGCACTGCAGTGATTCGATCACCAACAATCTCCTTGATTTTGCCAACGGCTATATCTTGTGGTAAAAACGCCACACTCGGTACGGAAAGAATTACTGTTTCACCCACCATCTCACTCAGTGAAGATGCTGCCGAGCCCATGCCTATGTTTAATAGCTCAGCAATTGCATCTTGTTGAAATTCAGTTAGTTTTTTCATTTACCTAGCCACCGACATACTTGTGTATCTTTTCTTCTGTGATTGGCTTTTGAATGAAATCGATGTCGATTGAAGCCGCGTCGTTTTTAACACTGTCTTGGATGTTGGCTGTGAGTAAAGCGATATGAGCATCTGGAAACTTGAGCTTCAGTTTGATACTGAGAGTCACGCCATCCATTCCGGGCATATTGTAGTCAATGGTCATCCAATCAATGGGTTGCCCCTCACACTTTTTTAGTGCGTCATCGCCATCTTGAGCTTCTATGAAGTTCCAATCGGGCTGGACTTTTTGAACAAAGTTTTTAACCAACATACGGGAAAGACGACTATCGTCGACAATTAGCATAGTCTGAACTGCCATTGATTTTACCTCTAAAGAAATAAAGCTAGGTTTTAGTTCACATAGATTTTGCAACTATCCTTGTAAGTTTAGTCGATCTTTTCAGGACTTGAGGGTTTTATTGGCAATAGAGAGGTTTTTGATAACTAAACGAACTGAATATACGTATCCTAAGTTGTCGATAGATCACGAGTTAAGGAGAAACTAACAACCGTTTCTAACGGTTGCCAGGTTTTCTCGCTTTTTCTGGGCATTTTTGACCATGAGTAATTTTTGTACCATCAGGACAGAGTCGATATCCTGCACGAGTAGGTGGCTTCATGCATCGTGTGGGTGATGTACTTGGACATTGGGTAGTCTTAGCATTTAGTTTCTCGTGACAACGTTGGGGAGGTATTACGGTCGATCCATCCGGGCAATTCCCTGCAACTGCTCTAGCCGTTTTTTCAGGACATTTCTCTCCAGGATTTATCCTTGTTCCGTCGGGGCAAAGTCTATAGCCCGCTTTTCCGTGAGCACTTAGCGGAGTTGCTTTATCAATTCGTTTCCTTAGGTTAAGTGGCTTATGTTGACGTTTCCCTGTAGGTAACCCAGTCGCGTTTTTTGCGGCTTTTTCTGGACATTTTTCACCGGGGTTAATCATGGTGCCGTCAGGGCACTTCCTATAATTCGAGGCTGCTAGTGGCGAGGATTTATCAACATCTTTGGTATGCAAACTAGGGGAGTAGGAGCGTCTTCCAGTGGCCATTCCTGAACCTTTTTCTCGAGTACTTGCTGCAGTCGCTGTGGTTTTTTTACTCGCCACAGTCGGCTTGTTTGTCTCTGCGAAACTTGAAGTTGCGGTGAAAGTTATGGTAAAAAATAGCACGCTTGTTAATTGTTTAATAGTCATTTTTATTTCCTCATAGTGTGTTGGCACTTATGAGTCGGCAGGTATTAGTCAGTGGTTCAATAAAAGTGATTTTTTTATTAAAAAAAGCTGATCTTTCGAAATCGTGAAACGAAAGCTAGCCTAACAGGCTGATAATTAACATTTGTTTTTTTGTTTTTCGTGAGAACTATAAAAATCGAATATTTTTCGACTAGCTTCATTTGGTAGAACAAGACGGAAATTGTAAACCGCCCCAGCCATATGTTGAGTCCTTTCCTGGCTTTCCCAGATCGCGAGCTGTATCAAATAGCGAAATAGCGAGAGAAGGTTTCCCACCAAGTTGAGCCAATGCAGCGGCTACTAGAGGCGAAGCCATAGAGGAGCCTGAAAGATAGTGGGCACTTCCGTTTGTTGAGGCTACCCAAATATCAACGCCCGGTGCCGTAAGGTCAATATAATCCCCTTGATGACTTTCTCTAGCGATGAAGTACTCGAAGTCTATTGCGCTAACTGCTATTACACCTCGCTGAGCGGCAGGGAATATCTGTTCGAGTTTCGAGTTTCCATTGCCCGCAGCAGCGACCACGGCTACTTTTGCTGCGAGTACTTTAACTAACGCCATTTCGAGCAACACGTTTCGAGGTCCACCTAAGCTTAAGTTAATCACTTGGACTTTTTTCTTCAGCAGCCAATCTAATCCCAAAATTAGGTTTTCAGTGGTAGCGACGCTTTTTTTCTTATTTTGTTTGTCCTGCTGCATGACGACACCAACAAATAATTGAGCGTTACTGACGACTCCGGCCAGCTCTGGAAATTGTGTGTTGCCAATGAGCAGTGATGCAATGGCTGTGGCATGGTCACTTATTCCTTCTTTCTTTCCACGACTGAACATTTTCTTTTGCACGATAGATTTTTCTTTTAGTGATAACGCCGTGGTATCAATTGGGCCGTCTAAAATCCCGATGGATAGGTTGTTTTTGCATACATTTGGCGATTTCAGTCCGATTGTGTCAAATAGTCTTTTTCGGTTGCCTGAAACTTTAACTGGTGACCTAGTGGTATTTTTGTTTGCTGATTGTGAAAGGTAGAAATGATTTGCGTCGATCCATGTATGAGGCTGTTGTGATTTTATTTGAGTAATCACTTCCAATACTTGTGCGCTTGCAGCTAACCTAAAAGTACTCAATACCAAATTGAGATTAGAAAGCTTCTTACGGCGAACAAGCGTAGCTCCAAAATTACCCATCAATTTGGCTAAGGATTTAGCCTCGTCCATATCGGCTGAACCTGCGATTATTTCATTTAAAACAAACTCTTCATTGTCTTGACGTTTTGGGATAATCAAGGATTTGGGCAGTGGTGGTAAACCTGTACTGAGTAAACTATTACTGCTCGTGTGATGGGATAATCGGCGCGCCATTTCATCGTTTTTTGGTTCTTTTGGTTCTGGACGGTCTTCTATAGTTGTATCAGGCTCGGCCGTTGATTGGGATGGGTTTTTTGAATCGACATCATTTTGAGTTGTTGGTGTGGCGCAAATTGCGACTGATATAGGTTCGCTGTGCCACTCGTTACCGCTGACAATACGTAGGGCGACGACAACTTGTGAACGAGAAGTTGATAGGAAATGTGGTACAAGGACTCGAATGGTGGAATCTGTCCATGACTGTGTTTCTACCAGCTGAGGTTCAAAAGTAAAATTTTGGCTACTAGGTTCTAAATGTAAATGGAGAGATAGGTTATCACCTAGAAAGCTTGTGTTGGTCAGGGATTTACCAGAAAGTGTCATCAAATTGTCTGCTTGAACGCAAGGTTGTGGAGAGTAGTTCAATAGTTGAGGCTGGTTTCTATCAGTATCGCGAGTTGAAGTTCCGTGAGAACGAGTAGTGTTAGTTGCAGCCAAAGGACTAACATTTAGCGATGTAATTATGGCGCAATATAACATCCAACGAATACAACTAAACTTTGCCGAAGATCCCGTAATCGACCAATCGAGTTGGTTAATGATTTTTCTTTTTTGAAACCAATTATTTTTATTCTTCCACTTGAACATGTTTAATTATCTTTGAGTTGTTTTTCAGTGTTTGTAAAATAGTATCGGATTTTTCTTGACTGACTAGTCGATACAATCCTGCTGATGACGGGCCTGAAATAATCGATAATTGGTGTTTGAGTAATAATTGGTGAATATCATCCATGGTGACTGCTCCAACAAATTCGACAGTAAAAATCTGGGCATAGGTCGTTGTCGTTTGCAAGCCACTAGATAACGGAATAAAGGTATCCTCTTCAAGCGAAGTAATAATGCTGGTGGTCTGAATCGCCAATAACGCGGATGCCGCAATCGCTGTTATTCGCCATTTAGTTGTTGCAATGGATGATGTTTTATTCACACTTTTTTTGTTCGATTTTTTCTTTTCGCGGTCTATTTGCCTTTTTAGTTTTTGCCAGGCAAACTCAACTGGAAGGTTTGGTCTAGATTGCGCTTTGATTTGCTGTCGTAAATGTTCCAAATCCTTTTTGTCTTGCTGAAGTTTCTCTGAATGAGTCAATATTTGCTGCAGTGCGTCCTTTTCTGCAGGCTCTAGAGTATCATTCACCAGCCAAGGGAGTAATTTTTCTTGGTCAGCCAAATCATTAGTTGAGTTGCCATTATTGTTAGATGATGACATGGTCATTCTCCGTTCCTAAGAATGAAGCGAGGCAACGTTTGAGCGATTCTTTTGCGTGGTGCATTCGTGATTTTACAGTGCCAACCGGTACGTTAATTATTTGGGCTATTTCAGGGTATGCCATATCGGAATAGAAAGTGAGGTGAACAATTTCTTTGTGTACATCGCCTAGTCTATCTACACAAGCTTTGACGCTCTTAGTATGTTGAGCCGCTTCAGCAAGTTGTTCACTGACGGCCAAAGGGTCTTCGATGCAATCTTCTAACTCATTATGCAGATGCTTTTTTTCCGAGCGATATAAGTCGATCAATTTGAATCGTGCAATGCTAATTAGCCAAGTTGATATTTTTGAACGACCTTCAAATCTGTCAGCATGCTTCCATACCTCCATCATAACGTTGTTCAAAACATCATTTGCAACACTGTTATCCCCACAACGACTTATCGCATATTGATAAACGCTGTTAGCGTTTTCCTCAAAAAACTCTCGCATCGCTTTTTCATCACCGGCTGCAATCGACTGGAGTTGATTGATAGAATGCTTGACGCATTGTGCATTTAAACTAGAACTTGAGTCTTTCATTGGTCCAGTCATCAGTAGTTAACTCTCTTAAGCTCACTCTTGCCTATTATTTTTCCCTCTGCTGATACGGCGACGACTTGCCAGTAATAGCTAGTTCCTTGGAGCAAATGGGTGCGGGACACACGACCTATCTTTGTTTGGGTTTCTTTCGCAGGTATTAGTATTCCTGTAATCGGTTTTTCTGAATTCAGTCCGATTTGATTATTTGAAACAATTGGACTGTCGTAGAGTTCAAGTTGATATGCTTTGGCTCCATCAACTGGATTCCATGAGAAAGTTGTTTCAGGTACAAGTTTTTGATTAGCTAATGGCAAAATGGTTTGAATCGAAGCGACACCAATATTGGATTCACTGCCACGGCCCCCACTAACAATATATCTTAAAATAGGAAGCTTAAATTCAGACTCCGGTTGAGTAATTCGTAGTTGCAGCAGATAACTTCCTTGATTTCTTGAAGGAAGTTTAGGTGATTTAATGGTTACCTGACCACCACTCATTAAATATTGTTGACGGCGAACGAGAGGACTAAATACAGGCTGGTTTTTGGTGCTCGGTGGCGTGGCAATTTCCCAACCGTAACTTATTAAGCCACTCCCCTTATAGTTGAGAAGCGCTTGGGCATGAAGTGGAGAACCGGCTGTAATGATGGTTGATGTTTTTGAATTATCAAATTCCATTTGAATGTAGGTTAGTTTCAGTTGACCTGCGAAACCACTCGTAATAAGCGAAAACCTTACTGCATTCGACAATGTCGTATTCCCAGGTGTATCTGTAAATGCTCTAACATATACTATTTCTGTTAGTCCCATTTCATTCGCCTGGTGCATAATGCTACGTGGAATAACTAACGATTCTCTGAAAATGAAATTGGTATTAGCTCCTTCTGCTAGTCGTTGGCTCATGATTAAAGAACGGTTGTCACGGCCGATTAAAATCTCGCGTGAAGAGTCAAAAAAGAAGCCTTCAGTTGAACTAATGGTTGCTTGTCCAATCGCGTTTTCTTGTTCAACGACAGACCAAGTCAATTGAACTTGTGCAGAACCGATGGTCGAAAGCTGCGTCTGCGCAGTGGAGCCTTGTACAGATATTATGGTTGAATGACTATAAGCACTGAAGGTCGAAAGACAAATCAATACAACTCTTAAAGTGAGTTTTAATAACCGGGATTTATACGAAGTACAACGGTTCCGATATTTAGTTCTTGTTTCAGAACAATCAGTAAAATTGTATATTATTTTCATTGTTCTTGCCCTGCTCGAGTTGGAAGAATTACGCTGAGGGTTAAAAATGTTTGGTACTGTTTAATCGAGTTTAGAACAAACAGTTGATCTTCATAGTCGTTGTAGGTGCCACTTAAACTCAAATCGACTCCAAATTCGTTCTCACTCGGTTGGATGATGTACCAACTAAGCGAAGCATTGGCAGCTAAATTATCATCATGCAACAGATGTTGATTTATTCTGTTTTTATTCCAGTTTAAATTGAATGCGAAGTTCAATTTATTGGGTACAATTGTGAATGCGGCTTGAAGCGCATAGGTCATTGTACGTGTCTTGGTCTGATTGATTTTATCTGTGGTTTCATTCCAAGCTACGAAAGGAGTCAATGTAGTATTCGAATCTTCACCAAAGAATAAATTGGCATGCCAGTCGATACTGTAAGTTTTGCTATGGGGTTGTATAAAGCTGCGGTCAACTAGTTCTGTCGCATTAAGTGATAATCCCCAACTGTTTTGCTGAAAAGAAAATTGACTACCCAATTGCCAGTTTTGAACGTCGCTGTTTGCTTCTGGCAAAGTGAAACTTATGGGACGGGACGTTTGTAGTTGGCTTTGGTGGGTAGTGGAAATAACTAAACTTGGCAGCCCAAATACAGAGCCTGTATCCTCGATGGTTGGGGACCAATTGAAATTAAAGCTGGCCAAGTCAGTCTGAATTCGAGGTAGTTGCGACAAGTTGTTAACATTGTCTTCTTGGCGCTCTACATTTGCCTGAACTCCAAAGGTTTGCCACTGCGCACCAGCGAAAGTTTTGGTGGCTTTTTTGTCGCTTGGTAATCCCTGGTTGGCAGAGCTTTTAAAAAAAGTACCTATTTTTTGAGTACTTGCACCGGCATTCCAGACAACGCCAAAATCGGTTACATCATTATAGGCGAGCAAGAAGTGGTAAGCTTTATCACTGTCTGATTCTATATTATCATTCACATCAAAATCGTAGTCGGTTTCAGCATACTCGGCTTTTAATCTTAGTTTACTGTCAAATAAAAGACTTTCACCACTTAATGCCCATGCGTCTCCATCAGTTCCTGTGTAGGGTGAGTTGTTGCTATTGATGGAGAATTGGTTAGGCTTCGATGTTTTTGCGGAAAGCCAAGTTGCCGTCAAGTAAAGAGATCGCGGGGCTTCTGTAAAAGGGCTTGAGTCAATTGTCATACCAGAAACTCGCTGAGTGGCGTTACTGATTGCCAATCCGTTACCCAAACCAGAAACATCCAGACTGGATAAAACAAATCCTGAAACTCGCGAACTGATACTTGCTAACTTAGATTCAAGTGAAAGCCCTCTTCGCCTAAAATTGTCCATAACTAAACTGGTTACAGCTGGGCTATGATGACCTATTTTTGCAGTGTGATAATCATTTCCAACTGAGAACAAAAAGTCGCTATTTTCAATTGACCGTTCTGTGGGGCGGTTTTGTTCAATGCTATCATAAAATAAATCGAATTGACCTTCCGTCTGCCAACTACCGTTTCTTGCATTAAAAGCGACTTGGCTCACTGCTTGTCCTTGATATGCTTTTGTACTGGCAGCGTTTTTCTCTGAAAGTTGATAGTTACTTGCAAGTTGTGTATCGACACTTAATTGATATTGTTCAAACAGTTTAGATTGTCGAATTTCAAACACCCAAAAGGCTAATTCTTCAATGTCACCTTCTTCAGTGTATTCAACGACTCTTAATTCGTGGGATCCTACCGACAATGCTTGTGGTGGCGTAAACGTAGCTTCATCACCATTTTGTTGAATGACAGATGTTATATCAATAGCATCTAATTCTATGATGATTGATTCTTCTTGGTCAGTGAACCTTTCATATGGGAACGTGAGTTTTAATGGTTCTGAAGGTCGTCTAAATTCAGCCTGCTCGCTTGGCAATAGACTTATTCTGTCAGTTGTTAGGGAATTAGTATCAAAAGTCTTACTGTCGAGAGGTACAGCCGTTGAATATTGTATTGAGGAGGAAGTAAATAATGTGCACAACAAAATTGCTGACAAAAAAGAACATTTCATTATTTACACTCCCGCGATAGGTTTTATTTTTTGCGTTTTGAGGGTAGATGAATCCATTCGAATGCAATTATATCACTTTATACCCATTGTTGTGATAAAGCATTATATATATAGCAATTTGAGACTAAATTGTATTCCTGCATACCGATTTCTGTGAATACCCTGTTTGTTATAAATGGTCACAGCAACAGCTTATTCTGTGCTCCTTTACTTTTCTCTTAGACGAGCTAGTGCAAACTTTAGTTGAACCTTTAAGTGGGGTAGCCTGAGAATTACCGGACTCAAGTATTCCGACGGTGTGTCCTACTGGAAGAGAGCAAGTTTCTTTTTGTACTTCTACACTCGCCTTAGAACCGATGCTATCGGGTTTTAGTGAAATCGATGACTTTGGTTTTATTTTAGGGCAGACTTTTTTCTTGGTACATACACAAGCATTACTATTTGGCGATTGATGATTGAAACGTGACTTTGAGCGATCGTGATTCTCTTTCGCCGCATTGGCATTACAAACTGAGAAAAGTAGGATTAGTATTGTTACAGTAGCTAGTTTTATTGAGTTCATATTGATCTTCCTTTTTGCGACCTTTTTAATGTTTAATCTAGAGTGGTTTCAATGAATGTGTCGTTGCTATGATGTATTCGGTTCAAAATGATTAAAGTATTAAAAATCACCACCTTCCATGAGGATGATTTGGTTAACGGTTAGGAATTTCATCAGATATTTAAAGACAAGCTAACCGCATCATCAGGAAGCTGAATAATTTATCATGGGAAGACTTGCTAAAAGTACTATAATTAGACTGATCTAGTGGTATTGCTTGGTTAGGCTAACTTAAGTAAAGCATAGCATAGCATAGGGTATACGATTAGGAACTGCTTGATGACCCCAATAATACAAATGGAACAAGACCTAGAGAAACGCTCTGTTAATGGTGCCTATATTTATTTTGGCGCTTGGGTGATGATCGGTATCGCCACGGATTATCACCAAGGACAACCTTTATTGTTTTGGAGTATCGCTAGCATATTGGGTGTGTTAGGTGTTACCAGATTGTTAGCCTACAAATATTCGAAAAAAATGATGGCCTTTAGCCATTCGCTTTGGCACAATTTATTAGTCCTTAACGCTTTAGGACCAGCGTTAGTCTTTGGTTTTTTATTCGCACTAACGATGGCAGAAAGTGAGCACAGCACTCTTTTTATTTATTTATTAATGGCTAACCTAGCCCTAATAAGTGGTGGTGCAGTCACCTACTCACCTAATCGTGTACTAGCAAACTATTTTTTGATAGTAATCACTGTCCCTGCATTGGTAACAGCGCTTGTTCTTCCTCAAGAGCGAGGCGTAGAAGCAATAATGCTTGCGATTTATATGGTATTTACTTTTTTCCAAGTTAAGCTTCTTAATCGTGAGTATCTCGAGCGAGTTGAGCAGCGACTACAGCTGGAACGTCTTGCCCGTATTGACAGTTTGACGGGCATCTACAATCGCCGGTTTTTCGATGAATCATTACTGCTTTATTGGAATAGCCATCTGCGAAGTCAAAGTGCTATTGGGCTGGTCTTAATCGATATCGACGATTTTAAAGCCGTAAACGACAGTTATGGGCATCCGGTAGGTGATCAAGTGATTAAGAGTGTGGCGGAAATAATTAAAAGCAGTTTCAAACGAGAGGCCGATATTGTTGCGAGAATCGGTGGAGAGGAATATGCGGCAATAATATCTGAACCTAATTTGGGTTTTATCGAAAAGATTACAAAAACGATCTGTTCTCGAGTCAGCAATGCTCCCATTCAAACCGAAGAAGGTAAGATTGACCTGACTATTAGCATTGGTGCGGTGCATATTATTCCCAATGTAAAATACACCCATGGAAACTTTTATAAACATGCTGATAACTGTTTGTATCAGGCTAAAGAACAGGGAAAAAACCGGTCAGTCATCGAAGCGATCCTATAATAATCTCGCATTATATTTCTAATATAATTATCGAA
Source organism: Kangiellaceae bacterium (assembly GCA_019090895.1). Classification (GTDB taxonomy): domain Bacteria; phylum Pseudomonadota; class Gammaproteobacteria; order Enterobacterales; family Kangiellaceae. The sequence goes on along the minus strand of JAHRVB010000121.1, from coordinate 49,893 downwards.
TTAACACCACGCGAGCCTCAACAAAGAATATAGTCGCAACTCGCAACTCGCAACTCGCAACTCGCAACTCGCAACTGTACAGGGAAGTGAAATCGAAGAAAGATTACCTTGCTTGTTTTACCTTCACAGAGTCAGCGAGTCGGCACAATAATTTCTCAGTCGCTTGCCATCCAAGACAAGCATCAGTAATACTTTGACCATAAGTTAAAGTCTCGCCTTTGATGACATCTTGCCGTCCTTCGGCCAAATGACCTTCTATCATGACGCCTGCAATATGCTGCTCACCGGCTTCTATCTGGCTACAAACGTCTTCACCGACTTTTACTTGTCGCTCAAATTGTTTAAGGCTATTGGCGTGACTGAAATCGATCATTAACCCACAGCGTACATTATTATCGATTAATTTTCTTCCACAGTCCTGAACACTTTCGGAATGATAGTTAGGCTCCTTTCCACCGCGTAAAATTAGATGCGAGTCATCATTACCGGTGGTTTTATAGATGGCTGTTTTTCCTTTTTCTGTAGGAGATAAAAAAATGTGAGGATTTTTCGCAGACTTAATCGCATCGACGGCGATTTTAATATTGCCATCGGTCCCGTTTTTGAATCCTACTGGGCAGGATAATCCTGATGCTAATTCTCTATGCACTTGACTTTCAGTGGTTCTTGCGCCTATAGCCCCCCAACTAATTAGATCGGCATAGTACTGGCCGGTAACAATATCCAAAAACTCTGTTCCAGCGGGTATCCCCATTTGGTTGAGGTCTAACAATAGTTGACGTGCCATTCGTAATCCTTTGCTGACATCGAAACTTTCATTTAAATCGGGATCGTTGATCAATCCTTTCCAACCAACGGTTGTTCTGGGTTTTTCAAAGTAGACCCGCATTACAATTTCTAATTGGTTGCTCAATTCAGTTTTTAATTTGAGTAATTTTTGACCGTATTCTTGCGCCGCATCGATATCGTGAATTGAACAAGGCCCGACCACCACCAATAAGCGCGTATCTCTTCGGTGGAGTATATTGCTAATGTTGTCTCGAGTTTTGGTGATAAGCTGATTGATCGGTTTGGTGATTGGATATTCGGCGAGCACTTCGTTCGGCGCGACGATATTTTGGATTTCTAAGATCCTGCGATCGGAGGTATTAGCCATGTCTATTCCTAGCTGCGAGTACTCAAAAGAGTTGCAATGGTTGATAATGAAAATTTAACATGCAAGGGCGCGAATTAACAGGTCTTTAGTCATTTTGCCTGTTCACAATATGAACGATTGGTATTTGTTGTTGCAGAACGTCTTATGATCCAGTGTTAAAAGCCAGAGAGACTAACATTCTTGGGGTTACTCGGACCGGTCTAACTATCTGATATGTTCTGGTGATCGAATATATTAAAAATCTTACGATGATTTAGAAATCAAACTAAGACTAAAACGATAATAATACCAAAGAAGCTGATGGAGCTAGGTTTTGATGTATGGCAGAATAGTTAGTTCAGTATGAGTGATGATACTCAATAAAATCAGCCAGAAGAAATTCAACACGAATAATCTACGTGAATGATTAGAATGCAAAATAAATAGAAAATAGACTCGTTTGAAATTCAAACAAATGAATGCATGGTAGGGAAAGAAAGTATGAAGCGAACATCAAGTTGGAAACATAAATTCAAACTAAAAAAGACTTCGGTTGCAATATTGGTGAGCGCTTTATTGTTATCAGGGTGCGGTAAATCTGATAAAGATGCTGTGGAATCTAACACTGAATCCGTTGCGAATGTTCAACAAGGAAAAATATCTAAAACGGTTAAACAATCCAATGAATTGAATATCGAATATCAATCGATAACGCTCGATAACGGCCTTGAAGTTATATTTCATATCGATCGTTCCGATCCAGTCGTTGCCGTGGCGTTGACCGCCCATGTGGGTTCTGCAAGAGAACTTCCTGGCCGTACGGGGTTCGCACATCTATTTGAACATTTGCTGTTTCTTGAATCAGAAAACTTAGGAAAAGGAGGTTTGGATAAAATGAGTGCCCGGATTGGTGGTTCAGGAGCCAATGGTTCTACGAGTCGAGACAGAACTAATTATTTTCAAACAGTACCCAAAAATGCTTTAGAGAAGATACTTTGGGCAGAAGCGGATAAATTAGGTTTTTTTATTAATACCGTGACAGAGCAAGTTTTAGCCAAAGAAAAGCAGGTGGTTAAAAACGAAAAGCGTCAAGGAGTGGATAACAACCCCTACGGTCATACTCAATATGTGATCGACAAAAATTTATATCCGGAAGGGCACCCTTACAGCTGGCAAGTGATTGGTTCGTTAGAAGATTTACAGAGAGCAACACTACAAGATGTGAAAGATTTCTTTAAGCGCTGGTACGTTCCCAATAATGTTAGCTTGGTTATTTCTGGAGATTTTGATGAAGAACAAGCGAAACAGTGGGTACACAAATATTTTGACGAGATACCTTCAGGTAAAAAAGTCGTCCAAAATAAGAAACGACCAGTTCAACTAAAAGAAAGTAAACGACTCTCATACGAAGATAACTTCGCTCGTTTGCCACAATTAACTCTTAGCTGGCCTACAGTGCCGCTCTATCATGCTGACTCTTATGCTCTCAATGTGCTAACGAATCTACTAAGTGACGGAAAAAAAGCAGTGATGAATCAATTATTGGTGGATGATCTTAAATTGACCAGTCGAGTATCCATGAGAAGTTATGAGTCGGAGTTGGCGGGGCAAACTTCCATTCGGGTGCGAGCATTTCAAAATAAGAATCTTAACGACGTTTATGATGCGATTCAAAAAGCATTGCTACAGTTTGAAGCCCAAGGTTTCAGCGAAAATGATTTAGCACGCATCAAAGCCGAGCAGGAAACCGAATTTTACCGAGGGCTTTCTAGTGCTTTGGGAAAAGGTTTTCAGCTAGCTCAATACAAGATATACAAGAGCGACCCAGGATTTATTAATCAAGACGTAAAAAATATTCTCGCAGTGACAAAGGATGATGTTCTGCGGGTTTATAATCAGTATATTAAAAGCAAACCTTATGTTGCTACCAGTTTTGTGCCTAAGGGACACAATGATTTAGCGCTTAAAGGCTCTGTAGCGGCTGCTATTACAGAAGAAAAAATCGTGGTTGGTGCTGAGGCATCATTTGATGTGTCTAAGCAATCTGAATATATTAAAACGCCTCCCACTTTTGATAGAACTGCCGAGCCTAACTACGATGAAAGTCCTATTGTAATCAAAGTACCTGAAGTTGAAGTCTTACGATTAGAAAACCAGCTAGAAGTGTTGAGTATTCAAAATAACGAGGTTCCCTTGGTTAATTTCGAATTAGCTATTGCCGGTGGAATGTTATTTGATAGTCCCAAGAAGATAGGTGTTGCCAATCTAGTTGCTCGGTTAATGAATCGAGGTACTCGATCAAAAACGCCACAACAGTTGGAAGAAGCGATCCGACAAATTGGTGCTGAAATTATCTTTTCTGCCAGCAAACAAAGCATTAGTGTTTCTGGGAATTCTTTATCGAAGAACTATCAGCCAATGATGAGTCTAATGACTGAAATGTTAACGGAACCACGGTGGGACACGATTGAATTTGAACTGGCAAAAGAAAGTGTTATCAGTGATATAAAACAGACCCAGGCGCAGCCGAGATCAGTCGCAAATATTCAATACGCGAAATTAACCTATGGCGAAGGACATCTTCTAGCGAATAACCTTTTAGGCACAGAGTCTTCGATTGAAAAAATTACATTGCAAGATCTAAAAGACTACTACCAAAATTCTATCTCGCCGTCGCTCGCCAAATTACATGTTGTCGGGGATGTTTCTAAGCCAGAGATAGTACAGTCTTTGAAGTTGCTTTCTCAGTCATGGGGGGCTAAAAATATAACTTTGCCGGTGCCGAAACCCGCTCACGTTGCCGACAAAGCAGCGGTTTATTTTTATGATATTCCAGACGCTAAGCAATCGATGATACGGATTGGTAATCCCTCTCTTAAAGCGATTGACGTGGATTATTACCCTGCTCAGGTTATGAACTATCGTTTGGGCGGTGGTGGTTTTGCCTCCAAGTTAACTCAAGAGTTGCGAGAATCAAAGGGGTATACTTATGGTGTTCGGTCAAGTTTCTCAGGCTCAGAATTGACGGGGCAATTTACGATTTCTAGTGGTGTTCGAAGCAATGTGACTTTAGAATCGGTTGCATTGATTAAAGAGATTATGTCTAATTATCAGGAGAGTTATAATCGAAACGATATGCAAGTAACGAAGGGCTTTTTTCTCAAGAGCAATGCAAGACGATTTGAAACGCCAGATGCTAAATTGAATTACTTATTTAATATTAGTCAGTATGGTTTGCCTAATAATTATATGCAGCAACGGGCACAGCAGTTGGAGAAGATTGAACTAGCCGATTTAAAGGCATTGGCTGGAAAATACATCGATCCCGATAAAATGATTTATTTAGTAGTCGGTGATGCAGAAACTCAAATGGCTCGATTGAATGAGCTTGGCCTTGGCGATGTCATTTTACTTAATCCATAACCGTTCAGTAGAAAAGTGTGGGCGAATTCCTACACTTTTCCTTCTACAACTTTTATCTAGTTTGAAAAAAGGTTAGCCTCGGTTGAGGCTGCATTCGGTTAATTCCAGACTTTATTTGGCTCGAGCTAATACTAAGTCGATCGTTCAACAAGCAGTTGTAACAAGCATATTCGCGATTCGATTTGATAGCTGGTATGATGCGCGCCAATGAAATACGAAATAATTACCAAGTCTTGGTCGAAAAGACGAATGTTGGACAAAGAAAAATCCATTCTTAATATTGATTTCTTAGATTTCCAAAAGCAACACAATCATTTTTGTAAAATGCTGGTTCACTACAAAGATGGCTCTGATGAAATGCTGATTTCTCGCGTGATTTTCAACGACATAAAATCTCATTGGAGCATTGATGGGATGAAAGTTGCTGTTAGACTACTCGATTAAAACGATGTGATCAGGATAACGATAATTTAAGCAAAATCGTTTAATACCGTTTCATATTCTTACTAAAACTCCGAGTTAAAAACGCCATTTGGTCTGCCAATATATTACGGTTTTGTAATGCAAGGTATTCAGACTTGTTGGGTCTAAAAGGTACCGCAAGGAGAGGCATGTTGGCTTGCTCCGGTGTGCGACTGCCTTTTAAGTTGTTGCAGCTTTTACAAGCGGTAATGCAATTTTCCCAGCGGTCACGTCCACCTAGAGCCCTTGGAATAATATGATCACGTGTTAGCAACCCACGATTGAAATGATTGCCGCAATACATACAATGTAATGAATCACGTCGAAACAATGATTCATTACAAAGTCGAGGAGTTCGAGTATCGCTGGTGTTGATTTTGCCATCTGTGGCGATGACCGAAATGATATCGAGAATGGATTGTGTTCCTGTCAACCGCGCCATTCCACCGTGTAGTCGAATTGATTGTTCCCCGTAGGTCCACAATATTCTTTTCTTAGCATAAAGGCACGCAGCGGATTCAATCTCAATCCATTCAAGGGCTTGGCCTGCCTTATTTAATCGTAAAATTCTCGATAGCATAATTGTGTTTCCTTATTTAATAGAATGGGACTATTTGGGCAAAAAATCAAATTATGCGCCATAAATTATTGCAAATAGCCGTTCCAAAGTCTCAGAAGGAGCTGTTAAAAATCTTCTAATCAGGGTTCGTCTGAGCACCTCGTCTGAATTTGTAATAAATTGTGTTTTCGTTCCCTCGGCCCAAATTACTTCCTTTAATATCAATGAGTTAGTATGATCGTTATACCATTCCCTTATATTAGCAACCGCTACAATAGTGTGAGAGACTAAGCAGCAACCTATAAAACAATAAAGAGAATATTCCATGAAGAAACTCAGTCACTCGGCACTTGCCGCTACGTTGGCTGTGCTTGGAGCAAATAGTGTTTATGCAGATCAAACTAGCCATGTTTATGGACTTCATGATCGTAGCACCAACCATTTTGCGCTAATGCATGCCACCGTTTTTGTAGAACCAGGAAAATCCATCAAAAATGCAACGCTTGTTATTGATAACGGCCGAATCGTGAGTGTAAAAGCGAACGGAAAGGTCCCGTCAGGCGCGACGGAAATTGACCTGACGTCTCACATTGTTTACCCCGGATTTATTGATCCATACAGTAACTATGCAACGGTTAAAGAGAAAAAAGTTAAGAAGAGCCGAAATGATGGGCCCAAATATACCGGTGTACGAAAAGGCGGAAATAGTTGGAATAATGCAGTGCATGCTGAAATCGACTGGGTAGAAGAATTTAAAGCAGACCCAAAAGTTGCAACTGCCTTTACTAAGAACGGATATACCGCAGTACAAACCGCAAAATTGGATGGTATTTTTCAAGGGCAAGGGGTAACTGTTTCACTTTCGAACGGACTGCCAAATGATCTGATTTATAACTCACATGCCAGCCATTTCGGTTCGTTTGATAAAGGTTCTTCAAAACAAGAATACCCAAGTTCATTGATGGGAAGCATGGCATTAATTCGCCAAACCCTAAGTGACGCGAGTTGGTACCAATCTGCCAAAGGAAAAACCGATAATCTTAATACAGGTCAGTTGGTAGAATATAATCGAACATTAGATTCTATTTCTGAAATAGAAAAGTCGGGTCTTATTTTTAATGCGGATGATTATCTATCCACTTTAAGAGCGGATAAATTATTCGATCAATTCGAAATTTCAGCCAGCTTCGTCGCAGATGGCCATGAATACGCACGTATTAATGAAATAAAAGAAACCAATGCAACTTTCATATTGCCTTTAACTCTACCAGCTAAACCAGATGTGACTAGTTATGAGGCTCAGTTGGATGTATCACTTGGTGAGTTAAGACACTGGGAAAGAGCACCGACAAATGCTTCTGTTTTAGCCCGTAATAAAATCCCATTTGCTTTTACTCAGCATGGTCTTAAGAAGCCGGATCAATTCTGGACTAAACTTCGCACTTTAGTTAAACATGGTTTATCTGAAAAAGATGCACTAGCGGCACTTACAACGGTTCCCGCTAAACTAGCCGGAATTAATAGAAATGCAGGTAAAATCGCAACGGGAATGTTTGCTGATATAGTGGTAACTGACGGCAACATTTTTGATGATGGAATGATCAAAAGTGTTTGGATGCAAGGGAAAGAAACAAATTTCTCAGCTATTCAGCCGGCAACTTTTGCGGGTAAGTATGCTTTTGACGTCTCTGGAGCCGAATTGACCTTAGAGCTGACTAAAAAAGATACGAAAGTCACGGGTAAGCTCCTTAAAGACGAAAAGAAATCTTCGATTAAAGTCAGTGTTAACCAAGACAATAGTTTGTTATTTTCGGCTGATCTGGCTGAACTTGGATTACCCGGGGTTTATCGTTTTAGTGGAAGATTAATCGATGATAAATTTGTGGGAGTGTACCTTGAACCCAATGCTAAAAAAGTAACGTTTAGTGCCGCTAAATCTGAATTAGACAACAAAGAAAAAGACGAATCATCTGAACAGCAAGCACTTACCTATTTAAGTCAAGTAACATCACCAAATCGAGCATTTGGTTTAACCAACCAAGCTAAGCAACAAAACGTTCTTATCAAGAACGCGACCATTTGGACTTCTGAGAAACAGGGGGTACTTGAAGGAGCTGATTTGCTAGTGAAGAAAGGGAAAATATCAAAAATTGGTAAAGGTCTCAAAGCGCCTAAAGGTTACCTAGTTATAGAGGGTAAAGGCAAGCATGTCACCGCCGGCATTATTGATGAACATTCTCATATCGCAATCAGTAAAGGCGTTAACGAAGGTAGCGACGCAATAACTTCTGAAGTTCGAATTGGTGATGTGGTTAATCCTGACGATATCAATATTTATCGGGCTTTAGCCGGGGGCACAACGACTGCACAATTGCTTCATGGCTCAGCCAATCCTGTTGGTGGGCAAGCGCAGGTAATTAAGCTTCGCTGGGGTGCTACTGCAGAAAAAATGATGGAAAAGAGAGCACCAGGTTCGATTAAATTTGCGTTAGGTGAAAACGTAAAGCAAAGTAATTGGGGAGACAAGTTTACCATTCGTTATCCGCAAACTCGAATGGGTGTAGAAACTATTGTGCGTGATGCATTTACCCGAGCACAGGATTACCAAGCATCGTGGGATAAATATGAACGACTTTCGAGAAGTAAGAAAAAGTTAACTTCGGCGCCTAGAAAAGACTATCGAATGGATGCACTGGTAGAAATAATGGACCAACAACGTTTTGTTCATTCACACTCTTATGTGGCTTCCGAAATACTTAGTTTGATGAATATCGCAGAAGATTTTGATTTCAGAATTCAAACGTTTACCCATATCTTAGAGGGCTATAAAGTTGCAGACGAGATGGCCAAACATGGCGCATCAGGTTCGACTTTTTCTGACTGGTGGGCGTATAAGTTTGAAGTCTTGGATGCGATTCCTATGAATACTTGTTTAATGATGGATCGTGGTGTCAATGTGTCAGTTAATTCGGACAGCGGAGATTTGATTCGTCGTTTAAATACGGAAGCAGCTAAATCAGTTCAACATTGTGGTATGAGTCAAGAGAACGCGCTTAATATGGTAACCATTAATCCTGCTAAGCAGCTTAAGATCGATCAATATACGGGTAGTTTGAAGAAAGGAAAAGACGCTGATTTCGTTATTTGGAGTGGCCATCCTTTATCAATTTATTCGAAAGTTGAACAAACGTGGATCGATGGAACAAACTACTTTAATCGAAGCGCTGATCTTGAAGCTCGAAAAGCGATCGCAGCAGAAAAAAATCAATTAATACAGAAGCTGTTAACTGAAGCGGAAGGCAAAAAGAAAGGCACTGACGCTAGTAAATTGATGAAACCATCTAAGTCAACTGAGCAGGTTTATTTGCTTAAAGATGAGGCACAGTGGCATTGTGATGATAACTTCGATTTCTGGCAGTGGAAGTCCAATCAAAATGGAGGGCAGCTATAATGAAAAAATTAGCGAATTTAGTATTATTGGCAAGTATTAGTTTAAGTGCGATAGCAACAGACATCGTGCCCGGCGCGAAACAATCCAACCCAATTTTAATCAAGGGCGGAACGCTGCATACCGTTACCGACGGCACTAAGCAAGATTATGACTTATTGTTAGAGGATGGTCTTATTAGCAAGATTGGTCAAAATTTGGCTGCTCCACAAGGTGCTGAGGTGATCGATGCAACGGGTAAACAAATTTATCCAGGATTGATTGGATTAGCAACCAACGTCGGCTTAGTGGAAGTTGGTGCGGTTAGAGCCACACGGGATGCCAACGAAACCGGTAGAGCGACTCCAGAAGTAAAAGCGCATGTTGCATACAATGCAGATTCGGAAATCATTCCAACCATTCGAAGTAATGGCGTTACTCACGTTCAAATTGCTCCCGGTGGAAGTGGTTTAAATGGTCAGTCGTCGTTAATGCAATTGGATGGGTGGAGTTGGGAAAATGCATTGGTAAAAGAAAATACCGCAATGCATTTAAGATGGCCTTCGGCTGGACTTAATAAGTCTTGGTGGGAATCTCGTACCCCAGAAAAACAACGTGAAGCGAATACCAAAGCGAGCAAACAATTTGCAGAGCTTATCGCGAGTATTAAGAGTTACGTTAAAGCTCGGGATGAAAACAAAGCTCAAGCCATTGATTTAAGGTGGGAAGCGATGCGCTCTGTCATGAGTGGAAAAACCCCACTATTTATTCATGCCAATGATTACCGACAAATCGAGCAAGCTGTTCATTTTGCGGATGTTGAAAAACTCAACATTGTGATTGTTGGTGGACGAGATGCTGACAAAGCGGCAGATTTGTTAAAGGCTCGCAACATTCCAGTGGTATACACATCTGCGTGGGGGCAAACTTGGCGCAGTGATGAAGCAATGGATAGGGCTTATGCAACTCCAGCAACGTTAGAGTCGCTAGGGGTTAATTTTGCTCTTGCTATCGAAAGTAATTGGCCAGTACGTAATCTAGCGTTCGCCGCAGGTCAATCGATCGCTTACGGAGTCTCAGCGGATAGAGCGCTAGAGTCGATCACTCTTACTCCGGCCAAAATACTAGGTGTTGCTGATAAAATGGGATCGCTGTCTGAAGGAAAACAAGCCAATATTGTGATCAGTGGTGGTGATTTATTTGATCATCTTACTCATAATGTCGAAGCCGTCTACATAGAAGGGCGAGAGGTGAATGTCGACAATCGCCATAAAAGGCTTTATCGAAAGTACTCTGCTAAACCGAAAAAGTGAATTAAAAGCAATTACGATGTTTGCTACTCATTAGCATTTATCATTAAGTCTATCGTTCAATAAGCTCTTTCCTATTTGCTCTTTTTTGAACTAGGAAGGTGCTTTTTTCGACTTTAATGAAATCAAAGTTTTTGAGTCTAAAAATCAGCCATCAATTTAGCTAGTTGTTTCTATTAATCCTTCACAATAAGCTTTATTGATGGTAGGAAATTATACTTACCAATATGTAATCTAAATACGCTCAGCACTCTGCATTTTGGTCAGAGCTTTTGGCAGAGGTACTTTCAATTAAGCGATCCACTTTCGGTCGCTCCCTAGCGAATTATCCAACCCGAAAGCGATTGTTGTAATATAAAACCACTTTCCAACCTAGGTTCCACCGCTTTTTTATATCCTGCCGTAAGCTATACTCTATTTTGTTCAATATTCTCTTCAGGTACTGTTATACCTGACTAAATATTATTATTTTTTAATTTAATTTAACATATTGATTTGAAATATGTTTCAAATATTGGTAATACCAATATGGCGTTTATTATGACTGGATTGCTTACTAAAAGGTTGACCAATAGTTCTGTCTATGAAATAGTGCACTAGGATTGATGCGTTGTACGGAATGAATTGGTATTACCGATTGGGTGTTTCAAGGCTGGAAATATTTCCGGGCGTCTATTTAGCAAGGCACTTTTAATAATAATTTTAAAACAGTATTAGGGGAGTAATAAAATGCGATTTAAACGTTCGACCATAGCGATGGCTATACTATCAGCAACGACAATGGCTATGTCCGTTCATGCTGAAGAAATAGAGTCAGAAGCTGAAGATGGGAATGTAGTGAAAATAGTTGGTATTCGAAGCTCTCTTTCCAATGCACTTGCAGAGAAACGAGAAGCTAATAGCATTATCGAAGTCATTGAAGCGGTTGATATCGGTAAGTTACCGGATCAAAATTTGGCGGAAGTTCTTGAGAGTGTTACGGGAGTGCAGATTACAAGAACCGCCGGTATTGGTACCGGTGTGCAGATTCGTGGTTCAAGCTCAAATAGAGTAGAAATTAATGGTGTGTCTACGGTAGGCGCCGGTTCGGGTCGTAACGGAATCAGCTTCGAAGATATTAATGCATCTATTATCGCAAGTGTCGAAGTAACAAAAGCTCCGGACGCCAAAACAATCGAAGGCTCCGTGGGAGGGACCGTAAACTTACGTACAATTCGTCCACTTGATTTGTCGGAAACTTTAGGTAATGTCCGTCTTCAATTCGAAGAAAGTAGTTTAAGTACTGAAAGTGCGACACCTCGTTTATCTGGCGCTTTTGGTGACAATTGGGAAACTGAAGCGGGTAAGTTCGGTTTTGTAATCAGTGGAAGTTACACCGAGCAAGAAGCAGTGTCTTTTCGACCTCGAGCTGACCGAGATAATCTCGTTAATATTAATGGCCAAGAATGGCAAGGTATTCAGTTTTTAGTCCAAGAGCAAGAAAATGATGATTATGAAACTCTAAATATTGCGACCACACTCGAGTGGGCGCCTAACGAAAATATGAAATTCCATTTCGATGCGCTAGTTAACGAACAAGAGCGAAGTCGAGATCAATATAGATTACAAGCTTCTGGTGTGAGTAGCTTGCGTAATATTAGCGTGCCAACGGGTTTTGAAACTGTTAATTATGGATATGGACTGGGCTCTTATCAAGCGGCACTGACTGGTTTTCTAGAGCCTGATTTAGCGAATGATGATGACGATCCTAATCTGCGTTTTACCAGCGAAACAGGCGCTCGTGTTACCGACACTAACGTCTTTGTTTTAGGCGGAGAATGGCAAGGGGATAGTTTGTTTGTCAGCGCTGAAATTTCGACTTCAAGTTCCGATACTGTTAACCCAACACTCAATACAACCCTTAATTTTATTAACCCAAACTGTCCTTTAGATGGAACAAGTAATGATAACTGTGTTCCGTTCATGTATGACTTGTCAGGTGGTTCTTTAGCCTTCGGAATAAATTTCGATTCGCCATTTGCACCTTCTGCCGCAGATTTAACGAATCCAAATAACGTTGTGTTAGATCAGGTTCAAGTCGGTCGCGATACGACTAATAATTCTGAAGATGCTTTCCGGCTGGATGGGTCTTATTCATTTGACGAAGGTATTATTACGTCGGTTGATGCTGGTATTCGATTTAATAAGTCAACTCATGAATATGAAGATATAGGGGATAATATTGGTGGTTTTAGCCGAATGGCAGATAGCCCTAATGGTGCGCTATTCTCTGAGTTGTTAGTCACTGGAGCATCTAATTATAACCAAGCTGATGGCAGAAACCTGTACATTCGCGATTTTCTTCTTATTAATCCCGACTTGGCTTTTTCTAACCCTCAGTATGTAATAGACACACTTCAAGCCGCGGTTGTTGCGCATGATCCAGATAGTCCGGATATATTAAATGTTCAATCTCGAGATTCTGCATTCCGTGATATTAGTGAAGAAACTACAGCACTTTATGTACAAGCGAATTTTGAATATGGTGATTTATTGAGAGGTAATTTCGGTTTGCGCTATTTAGAAACTGATATTGACTCAACAGGATTTGATCCATCTACTGGCCAATTATTCACAGAAAGTGGTAGTTACGATTTTATACTACCGCGTTTAAATTTGGTAATGACACCCCATGATGATGTGGTTGTTCGATTAGGGTACGGTACAGATATAAGACGTCCTAACTTTAATCAATTAGCAACAGGATTTACTTTAGATACTAGCGAAAATGCTGCGGTTGCTTTAGGCAATCCTGGTCTAGAACCTGAGGAAGTTGATTCTTTGGATTTAGGTGTTGAGTGGTATTTTGCCGAAGCTGCCGTATTTAGTGTTGGTTACTTCAAGAAAGATCGTACCAACATCTTTGGTTCTGATTTTGAGGGGGCACTTCTTGTTGCCGATGATACTCCATTCGGCTTCCACCGAGAGACGGATCCGTCATGTCCAGGTGGTGGTTTTTATAATCCCGATGTCATTCCAAACGTATTAGGCGACCCTAATACAACTGGTCTTTGTGTTGATAAAAGCACCCCAGGTAATGATCCAGAGACTACGACTCAAAAAGGCTTCGAACTGGCAGTACAGTACGATCTTTCAAGTTTCGAAGAGCAGCTAGGTTGGGCGTCAGGTTTTGGTGCCGTCGCTAATTATACTAAACAGGACTTTTCTGGTGGTTCAGTTGTCGACAGTACTTCGGGTCGTGGTTTAGCCGTTTTAGGTGATGTGAGTATTCCACGTGGATTACTTGATTTCTCTGAAAAGGCTTATAACTTCACCGTATATTATGAGAAGTTTGGATTATCTGCTCGTATGCGTTATACATGGCGTGATGCTTTCCGTACACAAGATTACGCTGGTGGTGCTAACAGCAGTGGTAGTAGTACGCTTAGTTTCCCCGTTGTTACAGCAGCGAGAGGACAACTCAATGCGAGTGTTAATTATGATGTCACTGAGCAGTTGAATATCGGATTGGATGTCGTCAACTTAACAGAAGAGCGTATCGAACAGTATTGTGTGTCTGATGGAGCACTGCTATGTTTTGTTGGTCTTCCTGATCGACGTGTCTCTCTTGGTGCTAGTTATCGTTTCTAGTATTTGAAACGCGTAAAAGCAATAAGCTGTTGTAGAACAAATGAATGCCATCGCTGATGGCAGACGACTGAACTGTTTTACAGAGCTTAGGGATAAAATGAAAAGCAAGCCTTGTTGGCTTGCTTTTTTTTTAGTTTTTCAAATTAGGTGTGATAGTTAAAAAATGAAACGTTTTTTGAGTGAATAGCAGAATTTGATAACTGAGTGTCTGACTTTAGATTTCCTAGTATTGATACCGGATCGCATAAATACCAGCTCCTATTGATACGAGCGCTGTTGAGTCTTTTGTTAACCAAGTTGGTTGACCGATTGTAAAGGTTTTAATCCTTTTTATTTAATTATTCGGTATTGAAAGTTCTCCATCTACTCACTTTTTTTGAAAATGATTTGCTCAAAGAATCTATTCGTGTCGTGCGTTTGTTGGTTGATAATGGAGGTTGTGTCTATTTCATCGACGGAATAGTTACTTTGTACTTAACCCATTGAAAAGATTGATTATCTAAGTGCTAATTCTGGGTATTTAAAGGTAGGGTTGTAGTCTCTAATTAGAACTTAATTAAAGCCCTCTAGTTACAAAGATGAGTATTGGTATTACCAATTACAGCGTTTAGTAGTATATTATTGTTATGCCAAAGCTTGACAATTGGTCAGTTAAATAAGACTATCTAGATTAGCGATATCACAATGTAGATAGAAGGTTTGGTACTTACAGCTTGCGGGAAAGTTTCCATAGAGAGCTGAAGTTGATATTAAAATAATAAATTGGATAGGGGATCTCAAAGCAATGAACTATAGAGTCTTTTTTTATGCAGCACTGATTATGACGTTGGTTGGCTGCGGAAGTAGTCGCGATGAGGTTCCTTTGGTGGAAGGCTCTAATGGTGTTGTGAGCATAAGCGGTGAGGCCGTTGTCGGCGAGACCCTGTCTGCCACGATATCTGATCCGGATGGCCTTGAATCTGGTACTGATAGTTATCAGTGGTATTCTGATGGGGATATTATTTCAGAAGCAACTTCCCCCCTCCTACACACTAACTCAAGACGAAGGTAGTGAACTAGTCACTGTTGTTGCTCGCTTTGACGATAATTCGGGCCTTCGTGAAACAATCGAGTCAGATGGCGTAGATGTTCAAGCCGCTTTCAACCTGAGTGCGCTATTTTTTCATGGACTTGTCGATGGGGCAACTTGCGAAATTTCTGCTGTTGATGCGAGCGGGGCTACGGCGAGTACTCCGTTGGCTTCTGGCATAACCAGTAATGGCTCTGTGACTTTTGCTGGGCTGGTACCTGTTGATGGAACAGCGTTAATTTCCTGTATGGGTGGAACCTATGTTGATGAAGCAACCGGTGCTGTCTTGGATGCTCCGAATACTCGAGCAGTGGTCGATGTGATAAGCGACGCTACTTTTACCGTCTCACCATTGACTGAAATCGCAACCCAATTAGCAGAAGCTGCAGGCGATTTAAACACAGCAATTTCTACTCATAACCTCGCAGTTGCTGTTATTTTTGGGCTTCCCGATGACCTATCTGATGAAGCATCACACACTATTTATTCTACTGAGCCAACTAATTTAGCGATAACTGCTGCTGTCGATGATGCTGCAGGTCGATATGCAGTCGCATTGGCTTTGATTTCGCAATTAGACGCAAATGATCCTGATTCGGATGCGGCGATCATTATTGCCGCACTCAGTACTGATTTAACGGATGGAACTTTCTCGACCGCTACTGTTGATGACTTCATTGCGGCAGCTGCTGATTTAAGTACTTCACCAGTTGCTGACAATATAGGCAGCGCCGCGTTACTAGCAGTACAGAACGCCATTCAAAATGTACCCGAGGCAGCCATATTCGAAAACTTGAGTGCGACGATTCCGAATGATCAAGTCGACCCTATCTCCGGGACAGTGATTGTGACTGATGTAAATTTTGGGGAAAACAGGGTCGTTGCTCAAACAGATTTACAGACTACTTATGGTACATTCAACATCGAAGAAAGCGGCGCTTGGACCTATACGTTGGATACTACCAATGAAACAGTAGCCGGCCTCGCGGTTGGTGAATCTGTTACCGATACGGTTATGCTGACATCCATTGACGGTACAACGGCGAATTTGGTTATTCGTGTTTCCGCGTTGACGCAAGTCGCGGAAATAAGAAATACGATTAACGGCGATACGGGAGAGTTGAGACTCAATCTTGACCCCCATCAGCAGCAAGGAAGACTGTCATTTTCATTTCTTAAAACTGAAGCGCTTGCCGATGATGGCAATCAAAAAGATGCCTACATAACTTTATACGGCTCGTCAGGAAGTAGTTCAGAATCACTCGTTGACCTTCGTATACAAGGGCAAGCGACAGAAGATGATGGCAGCATCAGAGAACCAAGATTTCTAGTTCGTAATACCGATGACGCTGCTTATCCTGGTGATACCGTCGAGGCTCCCTTCACCCCTAACGAATGGTATGAAGTTGAAATTATTTGGGATATGGCCGACGTAAATCAGATCATTATCCTTCTCAATGGCGAAGTTTTGGGGAACGGACCATTCTCCACGGCTGCTGTTGTCGATTCAGATTTCACATCACTTGATCAGTGGTTTGCTGAGGGGGTAGAAACTATACAGTGGCGCTTTGGCGACAATAGTACAACGATTCCGTTCGGCGCTTATTATATCGACAATGTGGTACTCACTTCCGACACTGCAGGCACAACACCTGTTTTCCAAGATGATTTCGAGGGATATGATGTCGGAAACACCTTTGGCAGTTCTTCAGCATATCAATTGTCAGTCGATGCAATGGTATCTACATACGATGTCAGTTCATCTGATGAGACTACACCGGCTGCGTTCTTTAACTTAGTGGGTGCTATAAATAGCGATATTACTGATGTATTAACGGACAATGTCACCGTGCTAGACCCGGATCCCGGTGAAGATATGCTTGTCGAACAAATAGCGACAATGACTGAATACGGTACCTTTTCAATCTTGCCATCTGGCGCTTGGGAATACACACTCGATACAACACACGCTACTATTGCTGCGATGATTCAGGGCGGCAGACTGACGGATACCATCCAAATTTCATCCGTTGATGGAACCACGGCAGATTTAGTGATTACTATTAACGGTGTGGGCGGAGCGCCCGCTGGCGGCGACAATAAAGTTGCTGTCATTATTGATACCCTTGATTCAGATACCGGCGAATTGCGATACGCTCTAGATGCCGATGGTCCTCTCGCAGCAGGGCGTGTTGAACTAAAAATCAAACGTTTAGATGATGACTTGGGTGATGGTGATGCGTTTATTACCTTGTTTAACTCAAATACCAATAACGATGGTGCAATTCTCGATTTCCGTATTCGCGATGATAGCTTTGGTGTGAGAGCACCAAGCAGTATCGATACCTCCTCGCTTCCGCATACCCTTGATGACTTCATGGAGGTGCGTATTACTTGGGAATATCCAGGGGGGGATACGGCGCAGCTTCCACAGGTTACGATTTCGGTGGATGGTGTCAGTCTTGCTCCCTACACGCTGGATAACAACGCAATCGGTGGTGTGACACACGTAGCCATTCGCTTTGGTGATAATGGTGGTGTGCGATTAGACACGGGCAAAGTGAGTGTTGATGACTTAGCCATTTACTCCGATTCAGCAGGGTTTAATGAAGTCTTTTCTGATGACTTTGAGTCTTACCTCGAAGGGGACTCGCTAGATACGGATAATGCCGCATCGCCTTTTAATTCGAGTACATCTGAGGCTACAGTAGAAGTCATTGCTGGTGCTACAGGGCCCGGAACACCCGGTAATAAATTCGCTCAAATCGTTGATACCCTTGATACAGATACCGGGGAGTTGCGATATGCATTGGATACTGATGGTCCTTTATTAACAGGTCGAATTGAAGTAGCCGTTAAGCGCTTGGATGATGATTTAGGCGATGGTGATGCCTTTATTACCTTGTTTAACGAAAACACAAATAATGATGGTGCCATTCTTGATTTCCGAATCAGGGATAGCAGCTTTGGTGTGAGAGCACCAAGCACTATCGATACTTCTGAGCTGCCACATTCTCTGGATAGCTTTATGGATGTTGTTATTTCTTGGGAGTACTTGGGAGACCCAGCAACAACGCTTCCTCAAGTTACGATTTCGGTGGATGGCGTCAGTCTTGCTCCCTATACATTAGACAACAGCGCCTTCAATGGTGTGACACATGTATCCTTCCGCTTCGGTGATAATGGTGGTGTGCGCTTAGCGACAGGTGTATTCAGTGTTGATGAACTATCGATTTATTCTGATACCGATGGTATGTCGGCAGTATTCTCAGATAATTTTCAATCCTATCTAGAAGGCGATTCATTGGATACAGATAACGGCGCTTCGCCTTACCATTCAAACACATCCGAGGCGACAGTTGGTGCTGAGGAAAGTAGTGAAGGTGGTCCTGGAACTGCTGGTAATCAATTTGCACAAATCGTTGATACGCTAGATACCGATACCGGAGAATTGAGATATGAACTGGCTGCCAATGGCCCGCTTGTGGCTGGTCGTCTAGAAATAGCAGTGAAGCGAATGGACGATACCCTTGGCGATGGCGATGCCTTCATCACTTTGTTTAACGAAAACACTAATAACGATGGGGCAATTCTCGACCTGCGTATTCGCGATGACAGTTTTGGAGTGAGAGCGCCAAGCACCATCGATACGTCGACGTTGCCACATACTCTAGATAGTTTTATGAATGTGGCTGTTACTTGGGAGTACCCGGGTGGTGACCCAGCAACAACGCTTCCAGAAGTTTCGATCACTGTGGATGGTGTCAGTCTTGCTCCCTATACGCTAGACAACAATGCCTTCAATGGCGTGACACATGTTGCGTTACGGTTTGGAGATAACGGTGGTGTTCGCTTAGCCACAGGCATATTCAGTGTTGATGAGCTAGCCATATACTCAGACACGGCGGGAACGACAGAAGTGTTTGCAGATGACTTCGAGTCTTATCTTGAGGGCGATTCTCTGGATGATGATAACGCAGCTTCGCCTTATCACTCAAATACATCCGAGGCAACGGTGGGAGTGGAGGAATAACATGCTGTTAACTAACAAACTTAAAGAGTGCGATAAGAATAATTTCGAACAGAATAAAACAAATAATGAGAGATTAACTATGTTTAAACCAAAGCAGGTCACGCACGCTATTCCCTCACGGAAATCACCTTTAGCGATAGCTATTTTGTCCGCAATCCTGACGTTAACTGCAAATACTGCGATGTCCGCTCAGGAGGCTGACCAAGCCGATGAGTCAGATGAAGAGGATAAAAACGTCGTGGTTATCACTGGCACACGGGCGAGTGTGCAAAGTACCATCGCTATCAAACGAAATTCGACTCAAATAGTAGACGGATTATCCGCTGATGATATCGGTGGGATTCCAGCATTATCAATCGGTGGTGCACTCGAACAAATTACTGGTGCCACGGCGCATCAGGAAAATGGCGGTGCATCAGAACTTTCGGTGAGAGGATTGGGACCATTCCTGGGAACGACGGTAGTCAATGGTCGAGAAGCAACAAATGGAAGCGGTAACCGCGCAGTAA
Organism: Kangiellaceae bacterium; assembly: GCA_019090895.1. Lineage (GTDB taxonomy): Bacteria > Pseudomonadota > Gammaproteobacteria > Enterobacterales > Kangiellaceae. The sequence continues at coordinate 30,336 of JAHRVB010000121.1, read as the reverse complement.
ACTTCAGCATTTTTCCTTCTGAAATGTTCAACAAGATCTCGATTCATAAAACCCAATCAGCGGAATATATTGAAGGCGCCGTCAGTGGGCAGGTTCAACTAGAAACCAAAAAACCATTACTTTATGGAAAGCGGTTATTTCAGGGAAACCTTCAGTTAGCGCATAGCCCAGATGAGGCTAACATTGACGGAGGTCAGGATTTTGGATCTCGTGCAACACTTGCCTATATCGACCAGTTTGAGTTTGACAATGGTGCCAACCTTGGCGTCTCATTTGGTGCACAGCTGAGAGAGGAATCAAACCCTGAGCAGGAATACCACACGACCTCGGGTGGCGGGCGATTAGAAGCCTGTGAGTTAACTTCATTTGATTTTGACGCATTACCCACCGATACTGACGGCCGTTGTCATGATGGCTCGGCAGGCGTTAGTAACGATGAGATACAAGATCTAATTGACTCTAATCCAAACTATAATACCGTTGACGACATTCCTTTTGCTTATATTCCGCGGGACCATCGCTATCGTCATAACACGACAAATGATGAGCGTGAGTCTTTGTTTGGTAGTATTCAATTTCAACCGAATGAGAAACTCGATATCCTGTTAGATTTTCAATATTCCAAACGTGACCAACGAGAACTACGTAAGGATTTTCAATACGCAACGACACAGGAAGATATTTCGTCATTAACTTCAAACCCTTATTCGGGAGAAGTTTTCTCGTCTATTTCAGAAACCAATCTTTCCTCATATACCACTGATTTTCAGCGTCTGGAAGAATACAAGGGCTACGGTTTTAATGTTGATTATCAAGTGACTGAAAATCTGACTTTGAACTTTGACTATGCCCGATCGGATACCAATCGAATTGAGACGGATATAGAGCTACGACTCGGCGCGACAGACAACAACCTTGTCGGCGGCAACGCAGACGATTTCACTGTTCAATTGGATACAAACGGTGAAAACCCTGGGCCTACAATTGGTACTATCATTGATAACGGCAGCAACGGGTTCGAAGTAACAGACCCAAGCTATTTTAATGCTCGGAACCGCGCTCGACTACGAGCACGTCAGATAACTCGTGATAATACATTGGATGCCTTTCGTACGGATCTGACTTGGGAAAAAGGTGGTGCAATTCATACTGTGAAAGCGGGGGTTCGTGCCTCGAAAATGGAATATATAACACTGGGCGGCTCGAGAAACGCGGCTGGTGAAAGTTTATTTGAAGACGAAGATCTAGTCACCGCTAATGGAACTGCAGACAATAGCGTAACAGATGCGATACTTGCTGATGTGCTGGCTTGTGCCGATCAACGTTTTCCTGAATCGGGTTTTCTATCCAATGTTCGAAGCAGTGATCTCATAACAAACGCCAACACAGGTTCGGCCACAAACGGATATGCAACGTTTAACTTTGATTGTGCTGCAAACGCCTATTTACAAAATTATGGCGGATTGTCCGGTATCCAATTCCAAGATGGTATTAATTCAGGAACCAACGATGTAACAGAAGATACACTAGCGTTTTATGTTCAAGCAGACTTCTCGACAGATATTGCGGGTTATGAAGTAAGAGGTAATTTTGGTGTTCGTTACGTCGAAACCGAGATCACTTCTATTGGGTATCGAGGACCCATTACGGTTGAAGAATTCAACGAAGGTTTTGTTGTAACGGAGGATACTTCTGGTGTTCTTGAAACCGATACGCAAGAAAATAGCTATCAGGAGATTCTCCCAAGCTTAACGGTTATTGTCGATCTCGATGATGATTTGATCTTAAGAACCGGTCTATTCAGAGGGATGTCACGTCCGGATCCTCACTCCTATGGTAATGGCCGTTCGATACAGGATAACGATATATCAAATGCATACACTACTCTATCTGAAGCGGTTAATGGGATCAGTGCTACAGGTAACCCTTATCTGAATCCAATATTATCGGATAACTTTGATCTCGGTCTGGAATGGTATGCAAACACAGACACCATGATCGCCGGAATGATCTATTGGAAGAAACTCAATGGTGGGTTTGAGACCGTTGCCCAACTTGAGACCTTTAACCTTGATGGTAACCAAGTTCAGGGTCTCGTTGAAACTACCCAGATTAGCGATGATACTAGCACCGTTAAAGGGTTCGAGTTAACGATGACTCATTCGTTTGATTACCTGCCCGGATTTTTGAGTGGTTTCGGCGCAAAAATGAGCTACAACTACGCAGATTCCGATTTTGAGTATGAGGACCAGCATGGTGGTGATGGAATAACGACCACTGTTGACCAAGAAACTGGGGAGGTCACTGAGACATCGCTAATTGGTATTATCGAACCTGCCAACCTGTTTGGATTATCCAAACATGTTAGCTCTACTCAGCTCTATTGGAACGACGAAGACTGGGACATCAGACTGCTCTACAAAACACGATCGCAATATTTCCAGCAGTATGGACGGGACACTCAAGGTCGTATTCGTTACACCGCTGCGAGTCAGATATTGGATTTGAATATGAGTTACAAGTTGACGGATAGTATTAAACTTAATTTCCAGGCTAAGAACATAACGGACGAACCTCGTATCGATTACCGCCCTGTAGGCGGACAGGTTCTACAGACGTTATCCTACGGACCACGCTTTTTCATTGGTGTAAAAGCAAAGTTTTAAAAATAATAATAGTTGCTAGTTGCTAGTTTCGGGATAAGAAGGTAATTGATTGGGTATTGGACAGCTTAACCCGTCCGGTATTTAGCATTGCGTTTGGTTCATTTGGCACAATAATTCAGAGGTTTATTGTATGCGTATTATATCGGCTGGCCTGATGTTAGCTCTATTATTTTCGTCAATGATTTACGCAGAGGCTTCTGGTGATAATTCTTCCGATGAACATTTTCCCGCTGATAAGATTGATTTGCGGTTTTGGAAGCTCACGTTACCATTAGATGACAACAACGACGGCAAAGTCGATGAAGTTAATGTTCGATCATTAAAGGAATATTCGCATCCGGATTTTTTTAGTCTTGATGAAAATGGGTTGCTTGTTTTTACTGCTCCAAACAAAGCAACGACTTCCGCCAATTCTACTAATACTCGTAGCGAGTTACGTCAGATGCTGCGTGGTAAAAATACTAAATTTGGAACCCACCATCCCAAAAACAACTTCTCGCTAAAAGCTCACCGCGGTTCTAAGTATTTTGCCCTCGTCGGGGGACAATTAGAGGCGACGTTAAAAGTGTTGCATGTTGCCAAGAATGCCAAGCACGGTAATAAGAAACCAGCATATTCCGTTGTGGTGGGGCAAATTCATGCCGACAAAGATAAAGAAGTAATCAACAAAGGTAAGGGATTTGGCTGGGGTAACGAACCTATCAAAGTCTACTACAAAAAATGGCCTCAGCATAAAACGGGTTCCGTGTTCTGGACTTACGAAAGAAACCTAGCGAAAGATAACCCGGATAGGACTGACATCGCTTATTCAGTATGGGGCAACACCTGGGAAAACCTGCAAGATCCCGGTAAAGAGGGCATAGCACTTGGCGAGTTATTTAACTACAACATCAATGTACACGGTAACACTATGTACCTCACATTTAGAACCAGCGATCCTTCTAAGATGGTCAAATATCAGATCGATCTGTCGAACAATGTCGACGCCTACGGAAAGGTCGACGAAAAAGATAACCCGTTAGGCTATTCCGGCGATGCGCTTTACTTCAAAGCCGGTGCGTATAACCAGTGCAGTACTAAAGATGACCCTGCTTTCTGGTATGCCGCTTGCGCAGGGACTGGCGATTGGAAAGTTGATAAGGCGAATGGTGATTATACTTCTGTGGCGTTCAGTCGAATACAACTTGCTGGTCCTTACGATCCAGATAATACACCTTAGAAGAAAAAGCGAATTTTAGTATTAAAAGAATGATAACCGTTGGTAGCGGTTGACTTGTATTTTTAGATTGGAGGTTAGTTTGGTAAAAAGTGATGTAATTGGTAAAGCTGCAAATTCGCTAGTTTTCTTGATGATCAGTTTACTATTCACTGCATGTGGTGGTTCTAGCGGTAGCAATCCAAGCAGCCCAATCAATCAGTCTAGCGCACCAGCTGATCCGATTGGAAATGAGCTACCAGACATTTCATGCGACACAAAATTATTCCTTCCGATCAATCGAGTGGCAGCTGATTACCAACAAGATAATTATGCTGCTGAGAAATCAATTGATACCAGTTTTAGTCAAGAATCTCGCTGGCAATCAAACGCATTAGACCAATCGATTCAATTTGAATTAAGTTACCGCTCGCTGATTAAAAGTCTCGATATTGCATGGTATTTAGGTAATCAACGAGAAGCTTTATTTTCAGTGGCCTTTTCTGATGATGAGATTGATTGGCGGGATGTACTCACTAGTGTTAAGAGTTCAGGCCTATCAAATGATATCCAGTCATTTGAATTTGACCCAATAAGTGCACAGTATCTAAAAATTATTAGTCATGGAAATGAGTTTGGCGCAGAAAATGGTGTTGTGGAAGTTGCCATTCAAGGTTGTAATAATGAATCGGTAACCTCCGAAAATTTGGATGAACTAATAACCAGAACTTCCGATTTTGATTTAACCGATTACACTCGATTAGATCTCGATCCTCGATTGCCCCCATCACAAAATTTCGATTTGCAAGACTGGTATTTAAGTATACCCACCGATGAAGATGGAAGTGGCACTTCTGATTCCATTAAGGAAAATGAGCTTAACAGTGGTTATGAAGATAGAGCATTTTTCTATACCGGCGATGATGGTGGTTTAGTCTTCAAATCTCCAACAACAGGTTTTAAAACTTCAACCAATACTTCTTATGTTCGAGTTGAATTAAGAGAAATGCTCCGTCGCGGAAATACTCAACATAGTACTCAAGGCGTAAATAAAAATAACTGGGTATTTGGTAGTGCCTCAGAAACGGCAAGAGATGCCGCAGGCGGAGTTGATGGTCGCTTGTTTGCAACACTCGCGGTGAATCAAGTGACAAGTACGGGATTAAATTATCAGATTGGCCGTATCATTATCGGTCAGATCCACGCTAATGATGATGAGCCTGTTCGCCTTTATTACCGAAAGCTGCCAGACAATAGTCATGGGGCGATATATCTAGCGCACGAAGTAAAAGGCGGGGACGATCGTAACTATGAAATGATCGGTAGTCGAGCCAATGAGACTGATAACCCCATAGATGGTATCGCTTTAGATGAAAAATTTAGCTACGAGATCGAAGCCACTGGAAACATTCTGGTCGTTAGCATACACAGACCCGGTAAAGAGAGCGTTGTACAGACCGTCGACATGAGAGAGAGCGGCTACGATTCGGACGATCAATATCAGTATTTTAAGGCCGGTGTTTATCACGTTAATAACAGTGCTGATGAAGGTGAATTTGCGCAAGCGACATTTTATGAGCTCAATAATAGTCATGATAAGTACGCCAATTAAGTCGAGTGATGGCATGTAATAAATACAGTTCTTTTATTGCCGTTTGTTCTCCACCCTGTTGACTTTATTGGTATTACCAAATGTTAGTATCACCATTAAACAAGCCAACAGAAAGTCTGATAAAAAATTTAAAATAATTGAATATTGGTATTACAATAACAGCATAATTGGTTGACATTTATGAGTCTGTTGGTTAGTATCTCGAATAGGTTCTTAAGCAAAATATAAGTGAGAGAGCAAGATTGCTGAAGACTAATGGTTAACTGAGTAACGGATAGAACTCGCATTTGAACGCATTAATCTTGCAATGATATTTTTATCAGATTTGGCTCGTAACCTAATACGAGCGTTTATGACTTAACAACAAATTAGCGTGTTCATTAATGAGCGCGGGTACTTTTATAAATAGAATAGATATACATTATTGTATTCTGGAGTTAGATATGACAAAACCAATCATTGGTTTCATCGGCCTAGGTCTTATGGGCGGCAACATGGTTGAAAACTTACAAAAACATGGTTTTCAACTGAATGTTTTAGACCGAAATAAAGAAGCGGTTGCTAAGGTCGTCGCGCGCGGAAATGCAACTGCGTCTTCTACAGCAAAAGAACTAGCCGAAAATAGTGATATTGTTATGCTAGCGCTTACGACCTCCGAAGTTGTCGAAATGGTGGTTTACGCTGACGACGGTATTTTAGCGGGTATCAAAGAAGATGCAGTGTTAATTGATTTTGGTACATCCATTCCTGCGTCGACTCGTAAGATTGGGGCCGATCTGGCGAGCAAAGGTGCCGGTATGATTGATGCGCCACTTGGCCGCACACCAACTCATGCTAAAGATGGTTTATTAAACATCATGGCTTCAGGTGATTTAGAGACTTTTAATAAAGTAAAACCAATTCTTGAGCAACAGGGCGAAAATGTTTTCCATTTGGGTGCACTTGGCGCCGGACATACCACCAAACTAATCAATAACTTTATCGGAATGACAACAGTCACTGCCATGTCACAAGCCTTCGCTGTAGCGGATAAGGCAGGCGTTGATCGTCAACAATTATTCGATATTATGTCGACTGGACCTTCCAACTCACCTTTCATGGGTTTTTGTAAAAACTATGCAGTCGACGGTGTGAGTGATCTGGGCTTTTCAATAGCCAATGCGAATAAGGATTTAGGTTACTTTGTTGAAATGGTGAAAGATCTAGGGACAGTATCACAAATCGCAGAGGGAACGTCTGCTAATCTAAAAGCTGCCGTTTCTGCGGATATGGGGAATGGGAATGTTCCTGAAATCTATGATTATTTCTTAAAGCTAGAAAAATAACAATCTAGATAATAACAAGTGTGAAATTGAACCAGTTATTAGTTTAAGGGCTTTTGTAGAAAGTGAGTGCTAACAATTGGAACCTGAAATAGCCCCTCGATTTAGTTATGCAATCCTGTATGCTGCTAGATTAGTTGTTGTATCGGTTTTTTAAATAGGTCGTTGAACCGATTTTCACCTCTCCACTGTGAGAGGTTTTTTTTGACTGTGAAATATGCCTATAAAGTGTTGTTTTAGCTTGAGTGTTGTTCCGGGTGTTGAGTTAAAGAACTGAGAGAAAAATGCATTAGACAGCCACTGAAAGTGAAAATCTTTAGCGTACCTCATTGACTAAGTTGTCAATGGAATACAGTCCCCTTGTTTCACTGTTCTTACGTCGGACTTCTTCAAGAGCTCTTGCTTCGACAGCTTCAAAAAGAGTATTGATTAGACGATTGAAGTGAGAGTGCATAGCACTTCTAGCGGCTGATGGGTCATGTGCTTTTAGGGCTGAATATATAGCAGAATGTTCCGCTAGAGTTAACTCATTATCTTTGCTGCAAACACTATTATAATCTTCAACTATTTCGGCTGTTGAACTGCGCAGTTTCCACAAGTTTTCAATCGACTGTATCATGGCTGCATTTCTAGTTGCATTGGCGATGGTTAAATGAAATAAGTGATCCGCCGCATGAATATCTTCGCCGTTTTTCATCATGGTTAAGGATTTATCGAGCTCGTCGAGCTCTTGAACATTGATGGTTTTTGCAGCCATTGCCGCAACTTCACCTTCAATCAAGGCGCGAGCTTGGGTAAGTTCAAAAGCGTTGATTTCATTTTTTGATACTGATGGTACCGCGGATTTCAAAACATAAACACCAGACCCTGTTTTGACTTCAACTTTGCCTCTAACTTCGAGGGCTATTATTGCCTCTCTGATTGTTGGTCGACTCACCTTAAAACGTTCAGCAAGTTCTCTTTCGGGAGGTAGGCGACTACCTGGGACGAAATCTCCTTTGTTAATAGCAGATTCTATGCTTTCAACAATACTCCAGAATAATCGTTTGCTTTTCATTATTTTTCCTATGAAAGTCTTACCAATTTCAAATATCAAGCTACATAATATCGATATAGTAGCCTATTGGCAAAGGTAAAGTAGCAGTTATGAAGTAATAAGTCATACACTTTGCATAAAATATGAGAATATTGGCTATATAGGTAGGGTGAGTTGAAAATTATTGGTATGACAAAATGGTTGACAATTATCTATTCGTTGGTTAGATTGTATGCCACTCCTAATTTGACTATTAGCCTTTTTAGCTGGAAGTTAGGTCTGGAGTTAGAACTTCTTAATGTGCAATAAAATGCCTTAGTTAACTGAAAGTGGTGCCGAGAAACATGATTGATAAAATTGGAATAAAGCTAACCACCGTTTTTAGTTTGCTAATGTTTTTTACGATTTCACCGGTGAGTTCTAAGGAACGGTTAGTTAATTCACCTGAAAGTTACAAGGAAGCGCTAACAAACTCCAAGCCGGGCGATAGTATTATTTTAAAAAATGGCATTTGGAATGACTTCGAAATATTGTTTAAGGCGAATGGTTCGAAAGCAAAACCAATAACGTTAACCGCACAAAAAAAAGGTAAAGTGATCCTTACGGGGCAGTCTAATTTACGAATTGCCGGAAAACATTTAATCGTATCTGGTCTAGTTTTCAAGAATGGTTTTACCCCGAGTAGTGAGGTCATTGCTTTTAGACGAAACAAAGTCGACCTTGCGTATCACTCTAGAGTGACTGAAGTCGTTATCGACAATTATAGCAATCCCGACCGTTTTGAATCAGACTATTGGGTCGGCATGTACGGGCAATATAATCGTTTCGACCATAACCACTTAGTGGGCAAACGAAATAAGGGCGTCACTCTTGCCGTTCGTCTTAATAGCAATAACAGCCAAAACAATCATCATAAGATTGATCACAACTATTTCGGTCCAAGGCCTGTGTTTGGTTCGAATGGTGGAGAAACCTTAAGAATCGGTACAAGCCATTATTCGATGACGGATTCCCATACCACTGTTTCGGATAACTTCTTTGATCGCTGTAATGGCGAAGTAGAGATTATTTCCGTTAAGTCCGGCAAAAACCAAATTAAAAATAACACTTTTTATGAATCTCGAGGAACACTGACGTTACGTCACGGAAATGGTAACTTAATAGAAGGTAATGTTTTTTTTGGTAATGGTGTTGACCATACTGGTGGTGTGAGAATTATTAATCGTGATCAAACGGTCAAAAATAACTATTTCGAAGGGTTGACCGGGTATCGATTTGGTAGTGGTTTTACTATAATGAATGGGGTACCTGATTCACCAATCAATCGCTATCATCAAGTAGTCAATGCGAAAGTTGAAAACAATACCTTTGTTGACGTTGATCATATACATCTAGCGGCAGGTAGCGACCAAGAACGTTCAGCGGTACCGAAGAATTCTAGCTTTAAGAATAATTTATTTTTCAACAATAACGGCCAATCTCCCTTCTCTGTTTTTGACGATATTAGCGGGATTAAGTTTAGAGATAACATCTCAAATCAACTAAAAGAAAGCAAAATTAATACCGGTATAAATGCTCAGAAAGTTACTTTAAAGCGGGCTGGCAACGGGCTTCTATATCCTGATGATAAAGAACTTAGATTTTTTGGTGCTTCAGTGAATTTGAGACCGACCTCCAAAAACGAGACAGGCACTACTTGGTATGAAAAAGAAGAACCAGAGGTCGAATTTGGAAGTGGTCAAACTATCTCAGTTAGCGCTTCAGGAGATGAACTCATTAATGCAGTGGTATCAGCTAAACCGGGTGATGTACTGATACTAGATGACGGACAGTTTGATCTTAGAAAAATAGTAAAGCTAAACAAAACGATTTCGATCAAATCCAAAAATCGTCAAAAAAGCACCATCAGTTTCGATCGCTCGACACTATTTGAAATTGCCGACGGTGGAAGTTTGCAGCTAGACGGATTGGTAATTAATGGAGCCAATAGCCCCGACTCATCAGGTAATACCTTGGCTAGAACCTCCAAGTGGGGAATGACAAAAAATTATCGGTTCGAAGTTAAGAATAGTCTTATCGAAAATCTGGTTATCAACCACTCGTTTCATTTCTTTGATTCTGGGAGTCGCGCTTTTGCTAGCTATATTTTAATCGAAAATAATAGATTCAAAAATATTACTGGCGATTTATTTCGACTGGATAAGGAATCAGATGACTTAGGTATCTATAACGCTGAGTATGTAACCCTAAAGAATAATGAGTTTATTAATGTGGAAGGTAGTCTAGTTAACTTATATCGAGGTGGTAGTGACGAGAGCACTTTTGGCCCCCACCTCTATTTTCAAGGGAATAAGGTGGTAAACGCTAGCTTGGGCAAGCGAAACAAAAGTAAGGCGAGTATTTGGTTACACGGCGTACAAGTGACCAACGTGAAAAAAAATATGTTTGATGATAGTCAAATAATTAAAGTTGAACATACTGTCGGTGAGCCAGTTACTAATATTACCGATAATCAGTTTAAAAATACCGAATTTCCAGGTGTTGTTGAACTACGGGTAAGAGGACCCCATACGGCGAACTTAAAAAATAATAAGAAATTATAGTAATGACTCTTCTCTTGAATCAGCCTATTGGATTACAGCATATGACTAAAGTGATACTGAGCTTTGCAGTGATAGTAGCTGCGCTTATGTTAAGTCAATTATCCTACGCCTCGGAAAGTCCTCGACTAGTCATTACAAATGAAGACGTGGTAAAAATGAGACAGGCAATCGTCCAAGAAGGGCGATTTGCAACTCAATATAACACAACTAAAGTTAAAGTCGATAAGCTCCTAACAATGCCAATAATGGTTCCGATCCCCAAAGACGGTGGGGGTGGTTATACTCATGAGAGACATAAGAAAAACTACCAACAAATGTATGATGCTGGTGTTCTTTATCAACTAACACAAGAGAAAAAATACGCAGACTATGTAAAAGTAATGCTATTTAGATACGCTGAACTGTATCCGACATTACCACCACATCCTAAACGAAAAATAGATAAGCAAAATCCAGGTAAATTATTCTGGCAGTCTCTAAATGAAGCCGTATGGTTAGTTTACACAAGCCAAGCTTATGATTTGATCTTATCGTCTTTAACTTCAGATGAAAAGTCAAAAATAGAAACTGGTTTGTTTCGTCCAATCGCCAAGTTTTTGTCGGTAGATTCTCCTCAAACGTTTAACAAAGTGCATAACCATGGTACGTGGACAACCGCTGCTGTAGGGATGACTGGTTATGTTTTAGGCGAGTTAGACTGGGTTGAGCAAGCTCTTTATGGTTTGGATAAATCAGGAAAGGGCGGCTTTTTAAGGCAACTTGATGAATTGTTTTCGCCTCAAGGTTATTATAACGAGGGACCTTATTATCAACGTTATGCTTTAATGCCGTTTATCACTTTTGCAAAAGCGATTCAATCAAATCAACCAGAACGAAAAATATTTGAATATCGCGATGGCATTGTATTAAAGGCAATCGAAACAACCATACAGCTAAGCTACAACAAGTTGTTCTTTCCTATTAATGATTCTATAAAATCAAAAGGTATAGATACCATAGAATTAGTCAATGGTGTCACTATTGCTTACAGCCTAACTGACGATCCTGAATTTCTCGATATAGCTAAAAAGCAAGATCAAATTTTATTGACCGGTGATGGTTTGAAAGTTTCTCAAGGTTTAGATAAAAATCTGGAACAACCATTTCAGTTTAATTCTGTCGCCTTTGGTGATGGGAGTGATGGTAAACAAGGTGCTTTGGTCATTATGCGTCAAGATGTACATGGCGAACAGGCTGTGTTATTTAAACCAGCGGCACAAGGTTTGGGTCATGGACATTTTGATAAGTTGACATGGCAATTTTATGATAAAGGAGAGGAAATAGTTTCTGATTATGGCGCAGCCAGGTTTTTGAACGTTGAAGCTAAATATGGTGGTCGATACTTACCAGAAAATGCCACTTGGGCGAAGCAAACGATTGCTCACAACACGGTTGTTGTGGATGAAAAAACACATTTTAATGCCAATGTGGAAATAGGTAACAAAAATCATCCGGACCTATTGTTTTTTGATGAGAGTGATAATGTAACAATCAGTTCTGGTCGAATTGACTCTGCTTATAAAGGTGTTTCGCTAACGCGAACGATGGCTCTCATTAATATTCCTGAACTGGAACAGTCACTTGTTATTGATGTTTTCGATGTTAAGTCCAATAAAAAACACCAATACGATTTACCAACTTATTATAAAGGCCACCTAATTAGCACTAGCTTTGAACTTGATACACAACTAACCAGCTTACCGGTGTTAGGTAAAAAAAATGGATATCAGCACTTATGGCTAAAAGCGCAAGCCAAGCCTGAATCTGGTTTGTCCCAAATCACTTGGTTAAATAAAAATGGTCGGTTTTATACTCAATCATCAATAATGGATGGTGATTCGTCGGTTATTTTTACCCAAATTGGCGCAAACGATCCGCTGTTTAATTTACGAAATGAAAACGGCTTTATTAACCGTGTAACTCAGTCAAAAAATCATACCTTTATTAATGTGTTAGAGCCTCATGGCGAATTCAATCCATCTAAAGAATTTACCGTAGATGCCGTAAGTAAGATTGAAAAACTATCCCATAAAAAAAACGACGGCATCGATGTGGTAGAAATTGAATTAATAGGTAATAAGCGCTATTTGTTAGCATTGAACTTAGCTGAAGATATAAAAGACAATCAGTTACAAACATTTTTATTCAATGGCTCAAAATACTATTTTACTGGCCGTTTTAAATTTTTAGAAATTAAAGAGTAGAGGTCAATTATGAGTCAAAGCGAAAACTTTTCATTTGCTAACGAAACAGAAATTGAAGATATTGGCGGTGGATTAAAACGCCAAATGTTAGGCTATAACGACGAACTAATGGCCGTTAAAATATGGTTCGAAAAAGACGCTATTGGTTATAATCATGCCCACAGACACTCGCAAGTGACTTATGTGGTTGAAGGTGAGTTTCACTTTAATATTGATGGTGTTACTAAAATAATGATGGCGGGTGATAGTTGCTTGATACCTCCACACGCTGATCACGGTGCGACTAGTCCAACTGGCGGGATCTTAATTGATACTTTTAGCCCGGCTCGCGAAGATTTCTTAGAGGAATAATAATGAAAATCCAGAATTTAAGATGGTGGGTGATCGCGTTGATCGCACTAGCCACTGTAATAAACTACATAGATCGTCAATCGCTCAGTGTCTTGTGGCCTGATATAGTTGAAGATTTATTCCCGGATGAATCTGCATTAGAACGTAAACAGATCTATGCAAATATCACGGTCGTTTTTATATTCTCATATGCTTTCGGTCAGGCTATCTTTGGCAAAATATTCGATTGGATAGGCACTCGTTTGGGTTTTGTTCTGTCCATTGGCGTTTGGTCTCTCGCTACTGCCGCTCACGCTTTTGCACAGGGCATTCTTAGTTTTAGCATTTTTCGAGCGATATTAGGTGTGGCGGAAGCGGGTAACTGGCCAGGCGCAACTAAAAGTAATGCAGAGTGGTTTCCAACTAAAGAACGAGCTTTGGCTCAAGGTATCTTTAATTCGGGTGCGGCTATTGGTGGTATTATTTCAATTCCATTGATCGCTTATATGACTGTTTATTTCAGTTGGCAAATGGTTTTCGTAATTGTCGGCTTGATCGGATTGTTATGGTTAATACCATGGATCATTTTAGTTAAAGCGCCACCTAAATCTCACCCTTGGATTACTGAAGAAGAACGCATTTACATTTTGACAGGAAGTAAAACAACTGAGGCTGATGTAGCAGCTGCAGAAGAATATAACCCTTCAACGGGTGAGTTACTTTCCCGAAAGCAAAGCTGGGGAGTCATTCTAGCTTCTGCTGCGATTGACCCAATTTGGTGGCTATTTGTGGCTTGGACTCCTATCTATCTTAACGAAGTATACGGTATGGATGTAAAAGCCATTGGAATTTACGGCTGGGTTCCCTATGTGGGAGCAATGTTCGGTGCTTGGTTTGGAGGTCTTTTGGCACAAAATCGGATAAAAGCGGGTTGGAATACAGACAAAACACGTAAACTTACGATTACTCTAGGTTGCCTAATCATGTTGCCAAGTCTATTAGCGATGGCGAGCCCCGGTGGGCCAACAACCGCTGTTTTGATCATGGCCGTTATATTATTTGGCTTTCAAACCGCTATCGGTAATGTTCAAACACTACCGAGCGATCTATTTGGTAAGAAGGCCGTTGGAACGCTCGCTGGGTTTTCGGGAATGGCTGCCAAATTGGCGGTAGTTGGCTTAACCTCGCTAGTGCCGATTCTCACTGCTGATGGTAACTATACGACAGTTTTTGTCATCGGCGCATCTCTAGCTGTTATAGCAATGCTCGCTGTTTGGGTCTTGATTCCCAAGATTGAACCGCTAAAAAGGAAAATCGCAGGTGGGTAAAATCGTATTTTTTGGCGAGTGCATGGTTGAACTAAGCCAGCAAGAAGATGGTTTATTAAAGCAGTCATTTGCCGGGGATGTATTTAATTCGGCGGTGTACCTGGCGAGGACTTTCACTCAAGTCGACGTTAGCTTAATGACAGCTGTTGGTTCTGATAGTTACAGCGAAAAAATGCTCCAGTATTTTGCTGATGAGTCCATCGGTTGCGAATTCGTTTATTCATCTAAAACTAAAAGTGCTGGTTTGTACGCGATTAAAACAGATGACGCGGGCGAGCGCAGTTTTACCTATTGGCGGAGTGATTCAGCAGCGCGAGAAATCATGTCTCATGTGGCACCGGCTGATGTAGGAAGACTTTCTAAACAAAAGATGTTTTTTTTCTCCGGCATTTCACTTGCCGTAATAAAACCGTCTGAGCGCGATAAGTTTTGGCATATGGTAGAAACCTTAAGGCAAGTAGGAGTAACACTTGTTTTTGACCCAAATTACCGAGCGCGCTTATGGCAAAGCGAGCAAGAAGCCAAACAACAAATTGAAAGGGCCCTTAATATTTGTCAAATAGCACTGCCAGGGATTGATGATTTTAGTAAGCTGTATGGGATTGAGTCGACCGACGATTTAGTCGAATTTCTCACTAATTTCGATATTGAAGAAGTGGTTATTAAAAACGGAAGCCAAAACGTTGTCTCTGTTCAAAGAGGCACTATTCAGGAATGCGCGGTTGTTCCCGTTTTAAATGTGGTTGACACAACTTCCGCTGGTGATGGATTTAACGGTGTGTATTTAGGTGCTCGATTACAAGGGAAAACATGTGAGGAGGCTATTTCTTTTGCCTCATCGGCCGCAGGTTTTGTGGTTCAACGCAAAGGCGCCATTGTTGAAAAAGAATCTTATGATTCATTTGTGACTAACTTTGATTTAAAATCAGCCTCATCATCTATAAGTTAGTTAATGAGGCAAGTTTTGAACCCTTCTTTTGTTGTAATGAAAAACCAACCACTGCTACCAATCATACAAGCCGACGATGTTGAATCTGGTGTAAACGCAGCAAAAGCGATGGAAAACGCCGGGGTTAACCTGGTTGAAGTCGTCATAAGAACTGATGCCTCTTTAGATATTATCACAGCAATTAAGCAACAATTACCTGACTTGCAAGTGGCTGCAGGTACGGTCATTGACGCCAAAGTTCTGAGTGCGGCTTTATCTGCTGGTTCGGATATGATTGTTACTCCGGGCATTTCTATGAACTTACTGAATCATTTAAAAGATTGTCCTGTCCCCGTATTACCGGGAGTGGCGAATGTCGCTGATATCCTGATGGCAAGAGAGCATGGGTACACTGAGCTCAAATTGTTTCCTGCCAACATAGCCGGTGGTGTTGGATTCTTATCGTCAATCGCGTCGGTATTTAAAGATATTTCATTCTGTCCTACAGGGGGTGTTTCAGAATCGAATCGAATGGACTATCTCTCATTGCCTAATGTCTTTGCAGTTGGTGGTAGTTGGGTTGCGCCCAAGCAGTGGATTGAGCAAAAAGAATGGCAAAAAATCACTGATGCCTGTGTTTCGGCGCTTAGTTAGTTTCTAAACTTAGTTCAGCCTTGAACCTGCGACTACTGCGTCGCGATATTATTTTTTTGATCAAAAATTTCTTAATTATCGCAAACCTTTTACAAATTCCAACGTATTGAATAGTATCTAAATAATTAACTGCGCTGGAAAATCGAGAATGACTGACGAAATGGCTTTAATGCTCAAGGTAAAAGATGGCCAAATAGGCTGCTTATCTGAGTTATTTGAGGCTAACCATCTAGCTTTATTCAATTTCTACCTTCGAATGGGGTTGAATCGAGCGCTTGCCGAAGATATGGTTCAAGAGACCTTTATGCGGGTCCTTGCTTATCGAAGTACTTATCTCGCTGAAAATTCATTTAAAGCTTGGTTCTATCGCATTGGTCGAAACGTGGTCGCTGATCACTTTAGAAAAATGTCTAATCGCGATCTTCACGACAGTTTCGAAGAGAAACACATGCAGGCATCAGAGACCCTCGCAGAAGGAATAGAGCAAGAAGTCAAACAATCTGATTTCGATAAAGCGCTGTCATCGATACCTTCGGACCATCGAGAAATTATCATCCTAAGCCGGTTCCAACAACTCAACTATACGGATATCGCTGAATTGCTAAATTGTAATATTAATACCCTCAAAACTCGTATGCGAACGGCTATTGCTAATCTTAAGAACGAATATAAACTTATTACAGGTGAGGCGACGTCATGAATCATCAAGACATCATTTCGAAAAAAATCGAATTCTTAAACGGAAATAGCGAGCAAAATCTATCATCTGAGGCGATGAATATACTGGCGCAAGATGAAACGCTCGCTAATGAAATTAAGTTTATTGAAGAAATATGGAGTAGACCAGAGCTCGATTCGAATGAGCAACCATCGGCTCAAATGCAAGCACGGTTTTATCAAATGCTAAGCCATGCTCAAAGTGCAGACGCATCGAACATCAAGCCTAAAGAAAAAGAAATTAGGCAGTCCTTATTGGTTCGACTAGGGCTTTTCCAACCAGCGTTTCAGGCGTTGTTATTAGTGGTTGTTTTTGGCGCTGGGTGGTTATTGAATGGCGAACCTCAGCAACAACAGAATCTTCAGGCATCGAAATTAGAGAAGCAAGTTGAAACGCTTAATGTGATTGTCGCTTTGTCGATGATGAAGCAAGATTCTGCCGCCGAAAGATTGGTCGGTGTCGATTATGCTCGTGAGGTAGGGCAATCAAATGAGCAGCTTACAAATTCGTTAATTGGATTACTTAACAGTGATCGTTCTAGTGCTGTAAGACTTTCAGTGGTGGATTTATTAGCCTCTCAAAGTGCGCAAGATAACATGAAAGACAAGATTGTAGACAGTTTAAGCCGGCAAGAAAATGTATTAATTCAAATGGCCTTAGTTGAACTACTGCAAAGTTCAACGGCATTGGATGACAAACAACTGAAACTTATTTTTTCTAATAAGAATTTGGATACTGAAGTACAAGACATCATCAATAGAAGTAATGGAAAGAATAACAACACTATTTAAAAGAGCATCAACATTGAATTGCGATTTAAATTAGTTAACGCATCATAAGTAATAAATAGAGGTCACTAGAAATGAAAAAGTATTTTGTAGCAATTGTGGTATTACTGACATTAAACATCGTCGTGTTATCTTCAGTTCAGGCTAAAGAAAAGAAGGTTTCACACAGTTTAACTTTAACCAATCCTGATAAAGCTGCTCGACTTGAAGTCTCTCTGATGCATGGGAAAATAACAGTTGAAGGCTACAAAGGGAAAAGCATAGAAATTGAAGCGGTTGTTCGTGAATTGTCGAAGGAAACTGATGAATTCTGGCACGAACGAATTGATGTCAGAGTTGACACAGGAATGAGGGATGAAACTCCACCAAAGAAACCTTCTATCAAGGGATTAAAGAAAGTGGAAAAAACGATGGTTAATTTGGACATTGAAGAAAGAAATAATCGAGTCAGCATAGAGTCTCATGCAAGACGCCAAGACATTGAACTAGTCTTGAGAGTACCTTTTAACACCAATGTTGAGTTAGAGCTTAATCGCGGTAACGGAATATTTGTGAATAATGTGCATGGTAGTATCGAAATTGAGAGTGCAGCCGGACCACTCTCAGCAAAGGGGGTGAGAGGCTCAATTGTTGCTGAGTCCTCGAGTAGTAACATTACTGTTATCTACGATACCTTCAATCTGGAAAAGCCTTCGTCGCTGACTGTTCATCGTGGCAATATTGATGTCACTATTCCTAAAAAATCGAGTGCACAAATTGAAGTGAAAAACTATGAAGGCGAAATTTACTCGGGTCTAGATACGCCATTTCAAAGCGTCGATAAAATAGAGAAAGGTAAGGATGGCAAACGTCAACAAATTAGCATTGGTGGTACGATGCAAGCAAAGGTTAATGGTGGAAAGCAGAAACTATTACTTAATACCTACCGGGGGGATATTTTTGTAAGAACTAAATAAAAAGCCAAGTTCTAAATGCATTTAAGTTATCGAAATGCCGAGGTAAGTTTGCCAGTGTAGGCATAAAAGAAGACCATTAACGGGTCTTTTTTTATGTCGAGAAGAAAGCCTAGACATACTTTGAAATAGTTTATCTCTGGATTATCTAACCAATAATGCTATCCTGTTTCGGTGTTGTATGTATGTATATCACCTAAGGCTTAACAATAGGCTTAACGATAGGGATTACATCATTAATCTTTAGTTTTTTGATAAACAGAAATAGGAAAAATGAAAATGAAACAGTTACGTAATTTGGCCGTAGTCGCAGTGAGTGTAATCACCTTAAACGGTTGTGTCATTGTAGCCGGAGAAGGTAAATGGTCTGGTAGCGACTGGCAAGCAAAGCAAGAGCGAAATCGAGAAATGATCAGCGAACTGTCGTTACAAATGGATCGAGCTGACGTCGCTCAAAAAATGGGTGTCCCCGAATTCTCAGATGCGTTTGCTAAAGATGGCAAAGCCTTTCGTGTGCTTTATTATCGCACTCAACACACTCGATCAGACGGCGATACGACGCGGGATGAGACAACTCCACTGGTTTTTGCCGATGATAAATTGATCGGTTGGGGACAAGACACGTTGGATAAGATTAGGGATTGATGAGGATAGTTGCTAGCTTTTGGAAAAGGAGCTGGGAGATGGGAGTGAGGGAATGGGAACTGGGAGCAGGGAAAAAATAGTTTCGAGTTTCGAGTTGCGAGTTGCGAGTTAAAAGTAAATATTAAAAGATAAAAGACAAGAAATTGTTATGTCAGCAGTAGGAGCACAAGGACGCTAACTATGATCAAACTCATCCCAATATATTCTTTTGGGGTGATTTTTTCCTTGAAGAATCTTTGGGTAATGAACAAGGTAAAGAAAAATTCTATTTGTCCTAGAGCTTTGACGTACGCTGCATCTTGAAAACTAGCCGCAGTAAACCAGCCGATAGAACCAATCATACTGGTAATTCCTACGAATAAACCAATCCGCCAATTTCTACCAATAGCGACGAATTGCGAGCTGTCTTTCCAATACAAATAAGCGCCAACTAACAGAGTTTGCAGTGTCACCATAAAGGCGAGTGTGAAAGCGGCACTAAGAATTAAGTCCGAGTGTAACGATAAACTAGCTTCACGAATCCACAAAGTCGCAAGGGCAAAAAAGAAACCTGCTCCGACACCGTAAAGCGAAGCCCTGCTCTTGAATATTGAGAGAATGCCAACATCAACCTTACTAAGAATCAACACTCCAAGTACACCTACAACGACAGAAATCCAGCCGAAGCCCGATAACGCTGCGTCAAAGGCAATAAATCCTACAACTGCCGTTAGAACTGCTTCCGTTTTGGCTAAGCTCGTTGCAACAGCAAAATTCTTGTATCGAAACGCCATGATCATGAGTCCGGATCCGATGATTTGCGCCAAGCTGGCTAGGCTTGCGGATGTAATAAATGACTGGGAAAGAACCGGTAGGGGGGAAGACTGGCTAAACGAAACAACCCAAAGATAAATCCACACAAACGGAACTGCAAATAAAAACCTGACTAATGTCGTTGCCATCGCACTTAGGTGCAACGAAAGCTGCTTTTGACCGGCGGTTCGAACGGCTTGCATAAATGCCGCCAAAACGGTGAAGTAAACCCAGAGTTGCAATGATTAGCCTTTATTATTTTAGTTGTTTGTTAAGCTCTTTACATGACGTTGCTGTCGCGCCGAATGCATAGCTCTATTAGGGGGTTGCTGTTTTTGTTTTGTTGAAACTGCCAACAACTGATACGCTCCTTTTAGCTTTGAGCGGTCATAGTCTTTTTCCATTTGAATAACCAAGTTCTGATGATTCTCGGGAATCAACTTTTCACAAGCCTGTGCGATTAATTCATACAGTCGCTTTAAGTTGATCTTATGAGTTTGGCCGGTTTGTTCGAATAGCCAATCCGTTAATTTTAGAAAATTATCGAAAGGAGAATCTGCCAAAAGTAGGGGAAGAGAAAACGAAAATCGCCCAGAATTCCCAATCATATCCCAATAGCGTGCAAATCGATTGACTCTTTGCATGGTAAAAAAATCAACGGTATTGTTGCTCAATATATTATAGGGTGGCTCAGGGCTAAAACGCAGATCAAATTTCTCGGTATGTCGAATCAGAGGACTTCCTCGTAAGCGCTTTAGAATTCCCATTTGAATCTCGTGGGGTCGACAAACATAGAGTTCATCAAAACTCTGAGCAAAAGATTCAAGTGACTCACCGGGAAGACCGAAAATCAAATCCGCATGAATATGTGCGTTCGTATTGTCGCGCAGCCAAACGAGGTTATCTTTCGACTTTTGATTTTTCTGTCGTCGACTGATATGTGCTTGTACTTCTTTGTTAAAAGTCTGAATACCCACTTCAAATTGCAAACTACCTTCAGGAAATAAGCGCAGTTTGTCTTTTAATTTTTCTGGTAAGTGATCGGGAATCACTTCAAAATGTAAAAATAAACCTTCACACATTCGGTCGAGGAAGAAATCGATAATTTCGAGGGTCGTTGTTATTTTTAAATTAAAAGTTCGATCAACAAACTTAAAATGTCGCGCACCTCGTTGAAAGAGTTTGTCCATGGCGGTTAAAAAACGCTCCAACTCAAAAGGGTATGCATTCTTATCAAGAGCTGATAAACAGAATTCACACTTGAAGGGGCATCCCCTCGACGCCTCGATATACATCACTCTTTGTTTTAAATCTTCATCGCTGTATAAATCATAGGGCAATTTAAGCTCGGCCAGCTCGACCGGTTTAGATCGGAGTATTTTATTTTCAGGAAGTTGACCGGCCAAAATGTCTTTGCACAGTTGATAAAAACTCTTATCGGCAGCACCTGTAATCACAAAATCAGCGATTTCAGCCAGTTTTTGCTGCTCGGTTTCATAACTGATCTCGGGACCACCCAAAATGATTTTCGTTTCCGGAGATATCGCTTTAATTTGAGAAATAACTGATAGGGTTTCCTGACAATTCCAAATATACACTCCAAAGCCAATGATTGTTGGTTGTTGTTCGAGAAGCTTTTCGGCGATATCGATGGGGCGGCTATTGATGGTGTATTCACAAATTTTTGCGTCTGATTGAAGCTCTTCTAAATTAGCGTACAAGTAGCGCAATCCAAGGCTTGCATGGATATATTTGGCGTTTAATGTGGTCAGAATGATCATGGCGCGGAGTGTACCATGAAATTGAGATCGTTGGTGCTTAATACGGCTTTTGAGCTGAGGATTAAAAGATAATAGCGGCTGCTGCAAATATCACCACAACACCATAAAATGCTCTTGGAGCCCATTCAAAAATATCATCAATTCGATTATCGACATCAAAGTCGATAAGCTCCAATTGATTCTTAAGGGAAAGCTCTAGCTGTCCGCTTTGCTCAGCGCTGTGTAGCACCTGATAAACATCCGATTCCATTGGAAGCTGTGCCTGTCTGACTGCGTTGGAAAGAGGAAAACCCTGGTTGCAAAGCTGAGAGGCTTTAAGTAACTGTTTTCGTAAAATACTTGAATCAAATAGCTTAGAGAATCGATTAAAACTAGTTTTAGGGTCAATGCCTGATTGGGTATGCCAGTAAAGTGTTCGCAATAGAATCTGTTGAAAATGTGATTTATACCAAGATTGCGACTGATGTTTATCGAAGTAACTGAGCCAATAGCACGCATCTTTTTTTAACTGTTTAAGTATTAATTGCAGCAAATAAAGGGAGAGTCCTATTTTTATTGCAATAAAGAGCAGTGTTGTCATAACAGAGCTTTCTTTTGAAGCTAGGGCGGAAAGTAGGCTTGATACCAAAATAGCGACCACTAATACCGCGAAAGGGTAGTAGAGTTTTGATTTTAATTTGCGCTGTCTTTGTTGACGTTTTGTGTAACTTTCTGACAAGGTTGTCAAGCCTTCTTCAATACGACCAGCGTCTTCAGAAACTGAAATCAGTTCACACTCAAACTGATTGATGAGTTTGCTTTGTCGTAGCGCAATGCTGAGCCGTGAACCTTTAGACGTTAAGTCGATAACATTCTTCCACTCAGTCACTTGAGGGTAAGAGTTGGCCACTCGTTTCACAGCTTCGGCAATTGAGATACCTGCTGATATAAGTGTCGCTAAGTCTAAGAAAAGGTTGGAATCGTTATTGGAGTTCATTCTCTATTCGTTTTAATTCCAGCACTAGTGAGGTCGTTTTGTCGATTGCGACTTGTGTTTTACCTTTCTTGATTGCACGTTCAAGATCATCGCTAATTCGAGTGACTCGCTCGTAACCAAATTGAGAAGCTGAACCCTTTAATTTGTGGCAGATTTTTTGGAGCTCCTCAAACGATTGCAGTTCCATGGCTCTTTGTAATTTCGAAATAATTGCGGGCAAATTCCCGCGGAATCGTTCTCCAAGCTGCTCCAGTTTCTTTTGATGTTCAGGACTGTTGAATTTATCTTCAGTGCTTGGACCAATGGACAGTTTTTTTAACAGATTAATCACGTTGATGGGTTCGATTGGTTTTGCGATAAAACCGGAAAAACCTTCATCTAAATATTTATTAATCGTCAGCTGATCATCTTCTGCGCTGCATGCAATAATAGGCGATTCGTAATTGAGATTCAGTAACATTTTAGCAGCTTCAGGCCCGCTCATTACAGGCATATTGATATCCATGATTATCGCTGCGTAATCATTCTCTATTGCTTTTTCAACCGCTTTTTCACCGTCGACGGCTTCATCTACTTGATATCCAAGTTCGTCGAGGGTAAATTGCAGGAGTAACCTATTTGTATCGCTATCATCAACGACCAACAGCTTTGTTTGTTTTGAATTATTCACGTAACTTCTTAATCACACTTAGAATTTTTTCGGGAACGAATGGTTTCACGACATAGCCAAATGCACCAAGGCTAATCGCTTCCTTAACGGTTTCTATATCACTGCAACCAGTGACCATAACCACTTTAGCAGAACTGTCAAAAGTTCTAATTTCTCTTAATGTTTCTATGCCGTTTGGCGCTGGAATATCGATATCAAGAAAGGTGATGTCAGGTCGATTCTTTTTGAAATAAGCAATGGCGCTCTCACCAGTGCGAGAGCTCTCGGAGTGTATTATTTTTGTACTGTCTAATATACTCGTCAAAACTTCTAAACTATCAATATCATCTTCGACGACTAGAGCCTGCAATGTATTTGTTGTTTTTTCAGTCACTTTTTGTCCTTGAGTGCTCAGTGTTCAACCACCTAATATCTAGTATAGTCTAATACTAATAGGTTAGTCGAAGTAATCCGACTTGTGTCGGTAAGAACCAATTCAAAGGTCTGTAGGCATAGCACTCTCTACCAAAAGTAGTTATATTATAGCAACTTAGCTGCATTACAGAGACTAAAGAGGTAATCTCTCCGTGCGTTTAAACGCTAATATGTACATCGCTTAAATTAACCAGTGACACAGAATCAGTGATCCCAAAGGAGAGTATCTTGTTATTGTTAAAACCCAATTGTGAATCTTGCGACCGAGATTTAGCACCAAATTCGACCGAGGCCCTTATTTGTTCCTACGAGTGCACCTTTTGCGCTAGCTGCGTTAAGAATATTCTGAATGATGTTTGCCCTAATTGCGGTGGTGGTTTTACCGCTCGGCCAATTCGGCCTGAGAATGAGTATCGTTCAGGAGTGAGCCTTAAAAGTCAACCTGCGTCGACCAAGCGTGTTAACGCTCAATATAGCCAACAAGAAATTACTGATTTTTCAGCGACGATTAAAGATATTGAACCTAGCACAAGATAATCGCCGTTCATGGGATGAGTCTTTTAATTTTTAGGAATTCCCTTATAAATCGATGACCTATAAGGGAATTAGTCCAACTTGGTTACTTCTGTTTGACACCTTCGATATGAAGATCAAACAAAATTTCACCGTAGTTGCTTTTTAGTCCAAAATCACCCATTCCGATAGAAGTTGTTCCAGAGAAACCAGCTCGGTAACCACCCCATGGATCATCACCTTCACCAATTTTCTCAGCAGCTATTGTGATTTCTTTTGTCACTCCGTGTAAAGTTAATAGCCCTTTCACTTCAAGCTTGTTATTTCCTTTATCGGTCACTGAAGTGCTTACAAATTTCGCACTATTGAATTTGCTAATTTCTAAGAAATCTGGGCTTTTAATGTGCTTATCTCTTTCTGCGTGATTGGAATTAACGCTGGTTGTATCAATGTTAATTTCAATTTTTGACGCTGAGACGTTGGCCGAATCGTAATTAAATTTACCATCAAATTTGTCGAAGCGACCGGTCAACCAGCTATAGCCCAAATGCTTCACTTTAAAATTGATGGATGCGTGAGCACCTTTGTAGTCAACGATATAATCCGCTGCATTTGCCAGTGGTGCTAACAAGCTCGTTGCAAGTAAAGTCTTAAGTAATAGTCTTTTCATTATTTTCTCCAAGTTTAGTGGTTATATTATTAAAATATTAAGTGTGTGTGATCGTATTAATTTTGTGGCAACTAGTTTAGTTTCGGTTTACCAAGCATTCGCTTAAGAGTGTTATCTTTATCGATAAAATGGTGTTTAAGGGCTGCTAATGCATGCAATATGGCAATGCCAACTAAAGTGTAAGCAGCATATTGATGAATCAGCCCTGCAACGTCCTCTTGATTTTCGATTAAGGCTCCAAACCCTGGTACTTCAAACAGTTCGAATACTTCTATTGCACGTCCGTCCGCAGTCGAAATAAAATAGCCGCTGAACATGACGATAAAAATAATAAAGTAAAGCGCAATATGAACTGCGTGACCCGACTTTCTTTCTATTTCTGTGTGCGTCGCCAGTGGTTTCGGTTTGATCTGGTTTTTACGCCATATAGTACGAACAACCATTAAAGCAAGTAAAGTAATCCCGATACTCTTGTGTAAGGCGGGCGCCGGTTTATACCAAGCATCATAATATCCCAAGTCTACCATCCAATAGCCCAATCCAAATAACCCGAAGACCGTTAATGCTACTATCCAATGGATAAAAATCGAAATCCATCCATAGTGGTTTTCAGTATTGTTCATTTAATAAAGCTCCTATTTGCGCTCAGCTTAATGCTTAGTAATTTTCGACTTTTTTTTAGCCAACGGGCTGCCATATAAACCCAGATACTTTGGTATTTAAAAATATCTGGTCAAAGAAATTCGTCGCCGAATATCCTAGCTTGCGAGCCGCAGCAAAACAAACATGTATTGGAAGTAAGTGCTCCTCTCTTGGATGTGCAAAACGCGCTTCAGGTGCTTTTTGCCAATTGATTAATTCAGCTTCCTTTTGATTCCAAGAAAGTTCCTCTCCGACGATAACGTTATTAAGCCAGTGATCAAACTGTTCACTCTTGGCTAATGATTCATTGTCGTTGTTCATCATAACTTGCAAGTTATGAAAAGAAAGTCCGGAGCCTATTATTAACACATTTTCATTGCTTAAGTCCGCTAAACAATCGCCTATTATCAACTGGCTCTCTGGTTTCAAATCGCTGTTTAGCGATACTTGGACCACTGGGATATCGGCATCAGGAAACATTAATTTTAAGGGGACAAAAGTACCGTGGTCAAACCCTCTGTTTGCATCGACTGTTGCAGAGACGCCCGCTTGCTTCATAGTGTTAACAATGGTTGCGGCCAATTGTGGATTTCCGGGAGCGGGGTACTGAATTTGGTAGCTTTCAGCAGAAAACCCGTAATAGTCATAAACCATCGACGGTTTTGCCGCACTTGACACACTAACCACTTCTTCTTCCCAGTGAGCACTAACCACAATAATAGATTCAGGTTTCGGCAGTGTCTCACCTAGCGCCTGCAACATCAATGTCAATGCTTTGTGATTGGGTTCACTCAACAATGGTAAGGGTCCGCCGCCATGGGGAATATAAATAATTGAGCTTGTCATGCCGGCCTCCTGAGTGTTTTGATTCAAAGTACGGATATTATGAATGACGAGCTTTGAAAATAATATTGAAGATATATTTAAAACATATTAAGCTGTGCTTAATAATATAGGACTTCAATGATGACTTTAGAACAATTGAAAATGTTGCGTGCAGTTGCTGAAGCGGGGAGTTTATCTAAGGCTAGTGATCAGTTGTTTAAAACCCAATCGGCCATTAGTCAGGGTATTAAGCAATTAGAATCTCAATTAGATGTCCAGTTATTTGCACGGGACTCATACCGACTAACTTTGACGTCTGCTGGACTACTTGTCGATAGTCACGCAAAAAATATGCTGAGTGAAGCAACTGAGATAACGCAATTATCTAAACACCTCTCTTCGGGCAACGAGGCCATTATTACCCTGGCGATTGAAGCAGCTTATGACTTGAATCGAATCATACCCATTTTGGAGAAAACACAGAGTGAGTTTCCCAGAACACAAATTATTCTTAAAGTTGAATACCTAAGTGGCGCGTTTGAGGCGGTGCAGAACCGAAATGCTGAAATCGCAATTTCTCCGATGCACCAACTCTCTTTGGAATCGACTGAAATTGAAGCTAGTTATTTACACAGAGGTTATTTGATCAATGTCGCGGCTCCTCGGTTACTTCTACGGCACCCCAATCTCCACAAAGCGAAAGAGCTTAAAGGAGAGTATCAAATCGTAGTGCAGGATTCCGGGGTCAGTAGCAAAGGAATAAACTACAGTGTTCAATCGGGTCAGAGATGTTGGTATGCGAATGACTTTAGTACCAAAAAAACTTTAATTAAGAGTGGAATGGGCTGGGGTCGGCTACCGGAAAATATTATAGAGAAAGAGTTAAGTTTAGGCTCTTTATCGGAAATTAAGTTGACCGACATGAAGAGCCGGCTTGGACTCGATTATCATGTGGTTAGATTGAGAAATCGTCCACTTGGCCCTGTGGCCAATAAACTTTGGAAGAACTTGCTGACAGCAACGCAACCGTAAGAATAGACCTTTTATTTGTTGGAGATAATTAATGTCGGTGTATAGAGGTTTTGGTATTAAAAATAATTTCGTCGTATCTCGAACGGCAAGTACAATTCTATCGGAAAGGATATTTCTTGGATTGGGTTTGGTCTTTGGGTTAGTTGTCTTTGGTGCAATTGCGGAAGCAGAAGAATATGCTGTGACTGCTGAGGGATGCTTTACGCTTGACGCACAGCTTGTCGAAGTTAGCTGTTGTTCTCAAACCAATAACCGATTGCTTCTTGATTCTCAAAGTACTGCTTGCAGCTGTTCTGCAGAGCATTCGATCGTTAAAAACATGTGCCAGTGTTCTGGCTCGAACTTTTCCTTTGCGGGTAAATGCCGAACACAAAAAGAGTTAAATCAATTTGAGGAATCAGACACGCAAGTCACATTATTGAATAGGCCATTCTACCTATGGCTGGATTATCTGTCCGACAGGCCGCAAGATAGTCTTAATAGTCAATCTGGCGAATACCTAGTCTCCGATGAAAAGGGTCAAAGAACACTCAATGCTAGTTCGGCTAGTTTTCAATATCAAAAGCTTAAAAATGGTGGTTTTCAATTGAGTGTTTTTGTTGACGGAATGTTGGCAAATAGAAAGCTCGATAGGATCACCTTTTCCAACGCTATTGTCGAAGATTTAGGGCATATGATTAGTCCTTGTATTCCCGGGCCAGAGTTGGATTTTAAAAATCTAAAGTATGTTCGAGTCGATGAAATCGACTTCAACTTGAAAGCGAACGCGACTAATACAGACTTGACCAAAAACTCTTACTCATTATCAAGTCTGACATCGGTACTGAATCAGTTTTCAGACACTCATGAGGTTTCAAACACCCATGAGGTTTCAGGGAGCCAGATTGAATCTCAGAATTGTTTGTCCCTTGAAAGACAAAAATACGGTTACCAGTAATTAAGGTTTCTGGTCGATAGGGTTGCTAATCGTTAGAATTATTAGATAACACACTGACTGTAGCCCCATCTAATATCAGTGAAGTATCAATAAGTTACCGCCACACACTTCTCAATATTGGTGTCGTCCGTTGGTTTGCGTTTCCGCTGTATTGACCTATGCTTAAGTTGAACCAATACCTCTGTTAGAAATGGGACTTGAACTTAGCAATGGATCCAGAAAATCAACAACAATTCAAATCAAAATTAGTTGATTTAGAACAAGAAAATGACATGTTACGGCGAGATTTGGCTGTAAAAGATGTGATTTCCAGAATATCTCAAATCGAGTTTAATACTCAAAAGCCAGAAGTCGTATACAAGAGTATTTATGACTTACTCAAACAAGTGGTAACTATCGACAATTTTTACATAGCCCTAGAGCAAGACAAAATCATTCAGATCCCGTTTATGATTGACCAAAATGACAGGGTCGATCCTGAAATGCTAAGGGAAGATAAAAACCCCAATTTGAGACGCAGTTTAACGGGCTACGCAATTAAGAAATCAACATCTTTAATTCTAGACAGGGACAAGATTCGTAATCTTCAAAATAGTAAAGAGATTGAAGTGATTGGAAGCCTGCCCCAGCAGTGGATTTTTTCGCCGTTTCGAACGGTCAAATTAAAAGGTGGAATTGTTGTTCAAACTTATTCAGCTGATGACGTAGTATCAGACAGCGATATGTCAATTTTGACTTACGTCGCTTTGAATGTAGGTCATTTTTTGTCGTTGCATGAATCACATAAACAAATCGAAGAACAATTGGTACAACTTAAACGGACTCAATCTCAGTTGATACAATCTGAAAAAATGGCGTCCGTGGGTCAGTTAGCAGCCGGAGTAGCGCACGAGATCAATAACCCACTGGGTTATATCAATAGTAATATGAGTTCTCTGGCGGAATACATTAGCGATTTTCAACAATTCAAAACGGGAATCAGTGAGCTTGCTAATTCCGAAAGTGAGCAAAGCAATCAGTCGATGAAGGAAGCGCTTAAGCAATTAATGGAAAAAGAAGACATCGATTTCTTGCTGTCTGATACCCATGATCTTATTGGCGATTGTCTCTCAGGAATGGATAAAGTTAAAAAAATCGTTCGAAGTTTAAGAAACTTCTCTCACTCCGGTGACCAGGAGCGAGCTTATTCAAATATTAATCAATGCATCAAAGAATCAATCGTTATCGTATTGAATGAGCTCAAGTATCACTGTGAAATTGAAACGTCTTATGGCCAAATTCCTGAGATTAATTGTTTCCCCAATCAACTGAATCAAATTTTTATGAACTTGCTAATTAATGCAGGGCACGCCATTAAGGATAATGGCAAGATAAAAATATCGACACAATGTGAAGGCGATAGCATTGTCATTAAGTTCCAAGACAATGGCAGCGGAATAAAAGAGCAAGATCTTAAATATCTTTTTGACCCGTTTTTTACCACTAAACCTGTTGGTCAAGGCACCGGGCTAGGGTTATCCATATCGTATCGTATTATCGAGCAGCATGGCGGAACGATTGAAGTTGAAAGTGAGGTAAATGAAGGCACCTGTTTTACCATTTATCTACCTATTGATGAAAAATAGCTAGAACCAATTAGAGAATGATTGAATGAGTAACGAACAAAAAGAAATAAAGATTCTTTGTGTCGATGATGAAAAAAATATCTTGGCATCACTCAAACGCGTTTTTCGGAAAGACGGCTATAAAATATTTTTGGCAGAAAGCGGTGCGGAAGGATTACAAGTTTTAAGAGAACAGAATATTGATCTCATTATTTCAGATATGCGTATGCCGCATATGGATGGCGCAGAATTTTTGAATGTAGCCAATGATATTCGTAAAAACGTTCCGAGTATTTTGTTGACGGGCTATTCTGATCAAGAGTCTACGGTGAGAGCCATTAATGACGGTCAAATCAGTGGTTATATCAGTAAACCCTGGGACGAATTCGACTTAAAGCTCAAAATCAAATCCCTTTTAAAAATAAGCCATTTAGAAAAAGAAAAGGAACGATTGCTTCT
>JAHRVB010000120.1 GCA_019090895.1 Kangiellaceae bacterium | reverse complement strand
TCAAAGGGAACATCTTGATTGGTCTGTGCGTCAAGATTAACTTGTTTTACATGCGCCAAGTAATCCGATAAATATTCGTGTGCCGTATCAACCCTTAAAACCAATGTATTAACAAAAAAACCAATCAACGGCTCTAACTCCGCCTGTAGTCGATTGGCCACCGGCGTGCCGATAACAATGTCCTGGCTATTACTATGCCGTGAAACAACCAATGCAAGTGCGGCATGAAGAAGCATGAATAATGTAACTTCACTCTTTCTGGCAACTTGCTCTAATCGATTACTTATCTCCGACGAAAGACGAGTCCTTATCAAGCCACCGGCGTGTTTCTTCATTTCCGGACGAGGATAATCTAGTGGTAAACTATGGACGGCAGGAATATCATCTAAATGTGTCTTCCAGTAAGTCAACTGGCGCTCTAACAGCTCTCCTGATAGCCATTCTCTTTGCCAATGTGCATAGTCTGAATACTGCAGTGGTAGCGCCGAAAATTGGTTTGACTCTCCATTTAATACTGACTGATACTGCTGTACAAACTCGTTAACCAATATACCCATAGACCAACCATCTGATGCGATATGATGCATATTAAAAAGCAGTACGCCTTGTTGATTTGCGTCTTTACCTGATAGATAAAGATAGGAAACTCTCACCATTAAATCTCTTCGTAAATCAAATAATAACTGACTATCTTGCTTGACTAATGCGACTACGCGTGATGCTTGTTGTGACTTATCTAACCTGGTTAAATCATGATAGTTAAGCTTAAAATCAAACGCTTCTTTAATTACCTGCATTGGCTCTGCATCGCGCTCGACAAACACTGTACGTAAAACTTCATGGCGTTGGATCATTCGGGTTAAGGCTTGTTCAGCAGCTGCCACATCGAAAGCGCCTTCAATATGTAATCCCATCGGCATATTATATTGTGAACTACCGCCTTCTAATTGATCAATAAACCAAACTGACTGTTGGGCAAATGATAAGGGTAAATAATTACTCTCGCGTGTTACTGGTGTGATCAATAGTCGAGTTGACTTGTCCGTTATCGCGTCGATTGTTTTTGCTATCTCGCGAACCGTTGTAGATTCAAATATTTCTTTTACAACCAAATCTTTTTGCAACTGCGTACGGATCTCCGCTATTAGTCTTACCGCTAATAATGAATGCCCTCCCAGATCAAAAAAGTCTGCAGTGACACTAATGCTATCTGATTCCAACTTAAGTAATTTTGACCAAATACTGACTAAGACTTCTTCAGTTTTAGTGTTTGCCGCTAAATACTTCCCTTGATGGACTGTCCCATCGGGAGCAGGAAGTGACTTCTTATCTATTTTCCCATTGGTTGTGAGAGGTAACTTCTCGAGTAATACAAAATAGGCTGGCACCATATAGTCGGGCAAAAGCTTGCGGAGTTTTTCTCTGATTTTAGACACATAATCTTGCTCGACCAAAGTGTCTATTTCTGTAGGGACTAGGTAAGCAACAAGTGCTTTTTCGCCACTATCTTCTGATTTGGCCAAGACAACACACGAAGCGACGTCATCGCATTGTGACAAATGATACTCTATCTCTCCAAGCTCAATACGAAATCCGCGCAGCTTTATTTGTTCGTCTTGCCTACCGATGAACTCCAAATTACCATCGGGTAGATAACGAACTAAGTCACCCGTTTTATACAACCGATCAGATGGATTATCACTAAAAGGGTTAGTAATAAATCGCTCTCGAGTTAACTCGGGACGATTTAAATATCCCCTAGCTAGACCGCTCCCACCTATATACAACTCTCCGATGGTGCCAAATGGCAAAACTTCTAATGCTTGATCTAAAACGAAGCACTCCACATTGTTTATAGGTTTCCCGATAGAGACTGCTCCCTTAGAATCAGATAGGTTTGCAATAGTCGCAACTACTGTGTTTTCAGTTGGTCCATATGCGTTATAGAGCATTCTGCCGCTGGACCATTTTTGTACAACGCCAGCGTCAGGAGATTCTCCTCCAATAGTGATTGTTTCTACTCCTTCAAAATCATCCAAAGATAATGATGCTAATAATGCCGGAGGAACAAAGCTGTAAGTAATTTTATTTTCTTTGACGAGTTGACCAAGGGCCGTCGGAGATAAAACTTTTTGTTCTGGTAATAAGTGTAGCTGTGACCCCATCGCAAATGCCATACTCCAATCCCACGTAGCTGCATCAAAGCTGAACGAGGATAATTGAAGAACTCTACTTTTATGGCTAAGGTTAAAACGTTTTACGAGTGAATATACTAAGTTAATCAAACTGTTATGTTCTACTTGAACACCTTTAGCCAAACCGCTCGATCCCGAAGTGTAAATTATGTAGGCTAAGTTGGCTGCTTTGAGGTTAGTAACTTTTCTATCGATATCGTTTATTGGAAACCCTCTATATAACGGATTAAATAGTTCTTTATCCATTAATATTAAGGTTTTATTTTCAATTGGAAGTTGACTCATTAGATCTTTTTGTGTAACAATGAATGACGCGTTCGAGTCTTCTATCATAAATTTTAAACGCTGCTCTGGGTAATTAGGATCCAAAGGTAAATATGCTCCGCCCGACTTTAAAACACCTAAAACTCCAATCATTAGTTCTATAGAACGATGTAGACAGATACCAACTATCGTCTCAGCTCCAACACCTTTCCTCCTAAGATAATGTGCTAGCTGATTGGCTTTTTCATTTAATTCGAGATAGGTAATATTTTCTTTATCGAAGACTATCGCAGTATTATCTGGTCTTAGTTTTGCATTTTCCTCGAAAATTTCATGAATTAGCAGGTCTTGCCGAAAATCAAGTTTAGTATTATTCAATTCGTTTACTAAATAGTATATTTCTTTTGACGACAGTATAGGCAGATCAACTATCTTCGATTGGGGGTTTTCAGCAATTCCTAATAGTAACCTCTGCAAATGGCTATTTAGCAGTTCGATCCTTGATTTCTCAAAAATAGATTTGTCATAAAGCCAGTTAAATTGCAATAAACCATTTGTATTCAGTATATTCAAGGTAAGATCAAATTTTGCAGCATATCTTTTATACTGCTTGGATTTGAACTTAACACCAGATAAAATGGCGCTTTCATTCTCCACTGAATCCATTGATAACATTATCTGAAACATCGGACTATGCTTAGCGCTTCTAATGACTTTACAATGCTCGACTACTTGTTCAAATGGAATATCCTGATTTTCTTGAGCGTCTAAATTAACTTTTCTAATGTGCGCTAGAAATTCTGGAAGGTATTTAAATTCAGTATTAACTCGTAAAACTAAAGAATTAACAAAAAAACCGATAAGAGG
>JAHRVB010000119.1 GCA_019090895.1 Kangiellaceae bacterium | reverse complement strand
AGTCGTGAGCCATCCTGGTCGCCTCGCACATGACAAACAGTTGGGATCTTTAGCATTTTTCCGACAAGCAGGGCAGCTCGGTTACATAATGGTTCGTTATTGGCGTGTATTAAATCGGCTTTAAAGCGCCAGGCCGTCCACCATAATTGAAGGAAGAAGGGTAGGAAATTAAGCAGGTCGTCGGTACGAGCAAGTATTTGATTGGTGAGCAACCGCAGGACCGGAATTTTATCAATCCACCCAATGGCGTCGAGATTCGTATGGGCACCGACGATGTCGATATGCCGGTCGGGGATGTGTTGCCACTGGGCTTCGTTAGCAATTTCCCGGTACTGGGGGCCGGTGCGCCCGGTAATCACCATCGGGGTGAAGAGTGAGCGGTCTAGGTTTCTAACCAGGTGACGCAAGCAAATAATTGCACCACCATAGCCAATACCGTTTTCAACAAAGAGAATTCGCTTTGGTGTATTATTTGACATCGCAGTCTAGAGAGTCTAATTGTGATTTTATCTCCCTCCATATTTTCTTCATGGCTTTATTGTTAATCCTTTTGATAATTTGTTTGCGGTGTTAAATGTATTTCATTTTGAGTAAAGTTTATGTGACTGGATCAGCTAAACTATGTTTTATATTTGATATTATTCCATAATAAATCTGAGCTTTTAGCTCAATGATTAGAAATCTATTCGTTCGAAAGCGCTTCTATAGTTGCCGTCTAGTAATTGGAAAACCAACTTCTCCAATCGTTTTTTCGAAACTGGCATGCCAGAAAGTGTAGGGATTCCTTTGTGCATTACGCTATTTTTTAGATAGTAGCGGAATATACCCAGGCGAACATAAGCTAATAACTCTTCTCGATCGATATTGCGGCGCAAAAGATAGCCATTGAGTAGTGAATTCATGGCTATTCTGGGTGTTTTCCACGGGAAAGTAGGTACTGTTCTAAATAGGATCAAGTAGGTACATAAATTTGTTAGATCTTCATAGGGTGAGCCTTTCCCGAATGTCCCGAAGTCAATTATACTAACTTTGCTACCTGAAAAAAAAATATCCTCGCTTTTGATGTTACCGTGTATCCATGTTTGATGCTGACGTTTAAGGTTGGTGCTCAAGACATGCTTATTAATTCTGTCTAAAATAAGATTATCTTCCTTAATATGTTTAAGATATTTTTCAAGATAAGAAATAATTGTTGGGCTTATGCTCTGCATATCTGATGGGGATTCATAAGAATGAAGTAACCCAATAGTTGCGCCGAGGTTTTCCATGCCACTTGAAGTTGTTTTCGGAATCTTACTCCTTCTAATAGCGCATGATCTCAGTAATAATCTATTAAAACATTTGCCTTCAGAAGCGGAATAAAGTGTATATCGGTGATTTATGGATGCCCGGATAGATTTCGGATGATTGTACCCATCAAAATTTGCAAGTTGTGTCCTTGCCGCTTTTGCTCCAATAATTTCATGACGAACCCACTCCTCCTTTAAAGAAAACTTCAAATACCATTCAAAATAACCTTCCACTCTTATTACTATGTTCTTGTCCGAAGAAACGCAAATGAATGACTTTCCTTCAATTAGCATTTTGTCACCACATTCAATTCGGCATATTTCATCTTTGTACTTTTCGGAAATCAAGCACAAAATGTCTGCTTCTTTTGATATGGTTTTATTTTCATTTACGGATAATACTTCCATATTTGTAGCATTTCCTGTTTTTGTAATACAGTTGTACTTCCTAAATGGTAGCCACCAGGATGAGTGTGTATACACTTCAAAATGAAGGTGGCAGAGAATGTTTAACCAAGTCTTTAAAGTAATACCTGTAGCTAAGATATGTGGCCAATTCTAGGTTGCACCAAGCGTAAATACCATTGACGTATGATGATTCATCGAGTTATTGGTTTCTTTTTTTTAAATATTTTGCACTTCTAATTATGGGTTCAGGCAATAGGCATATCGTTGCGTAAACGAGTGCTCGTTTTCCGAGATGCTCTTTTAAACTTGAGGTAAAAATTTTCCGAGCTTGTTTGTAATTACATTGACTAAAATGCCAGTAGGCCAGATCACACAGGGCAGTGGCCAGCAGCTGGTTAGGGTTAACATTTTGTTGGTCGAGCTTCTCTGCGCCCCAGCGTTTAAGTGAGCGCATAACTTCAACCAGGCCTTCAAGCATCCGCGCCGTGCTTTGGGTCGCATTATTGCCGTGTTGGCGACGAGACATCATTACCTCAGGTAGGCAAGTTATAGGGTGATCGGCAGCAATTTTCGCCCATAGTTCAAGGTCTTCGCCAAAGCGGATGTGGGTGTTAAACCCCCCTGCTGTGATCACGATCGCGCGTTTTACCAGGACGGTACCAGTGGGGATAAAGTTCTTTGTTAGCAAGGCATTCAGAGCATTGGGGACGGGCTTGCCTGCCAAGGCTTGAAATTTCTCAAGCAACTGGTGTTTGGCCAATACTGATTCGACAATGAGTTTACCCTGCTGGTTGATCTCACACATATCGGCGGCGATGAGTTTTAGTTGAGGTTCGCGCTCAAGGGCTTCTACTTGCAGGGCAATTTTGTCGGGTGTCCATATGTCGTCGGCATCAAGAAAAGCAAGCCAGTCACCGTTAGCAGCTT
>JAHRVB010000118.1 GCA_019090895.1 Kangiellaceae bacterium | reverse complement strand
TCTAGTTTTACTGCCAAATTGATCGAAGAGGAGATTAAACAACTCATCGATAAGAACTATCAGCGCGCAGAGACCCTGTTAAAAGATAATGCGGACAAACTACGTGTCATGGCCGAAGCGTTGATGAAATATGAAACTATTGACTCGAAACAGATTGACGACATAATGAATGGTGATAGCCCAAGAGATCCAGAAGGTTGGGATGATAGTGATCGTACAGAGCCTCCCAAAGCAAAAAAAGCTAAATCTGAAACGGCAAAAGAATCTAAAATTGGCGGCCCAGCCGAGCAACCTTAAACAATCTCGTTCAGTTCTCCTCAGTTTGTCGCTTAATTGACAAACTGAGAGCCTCTTTCAGCCCCCACTACCAGCAAATCAACTATGAACTTAGCCCAAGTAAGACGTGAATATCTTAAAGGCGGTCTTAATCGTTCGCAGCTTGATGCCGATCCTATTACTCAGTTACAAACATGGCTTACTCAAGCTGGTGATATTGATTTAGTCGATGCGACAGCTATGACCCTAGCGACAGTCGACGCGACTGGTCAACCTAGTCAAAGAATTGTTTTGTTAAAAAGACTCGACCACCGTGGCTTGGTTTTTTATACTAACTTAAAAAGTCGAAAATCCTTGGAAATATTAGATAATAGAAAAGTAAGTGTTAACTTCGCTTGGTTACCCATTGAAAGGCAAGTCAAGATACAAGGTGTAGCAACAAAAATGTCTATGGCTGAAAATCTAGCCTATTTTGCGTCTCGTCCAGCGGACAGCCAAATAGCGGCTTGGGCTTCCAAACAAAGCCAACCAGTTTCATCGAGAAAACTGCTTAATCAAACATTTGAGCAAATGAAGTCCAAATTTTCCGGTGGAAATATACCTTTACCGGATTTTTGGGGAGGATACTTGATTAAACCGACTCACTTCGAATTTTGGCAAGGTGGAGGTGCTCGATTGCACGACAGTTTCAGTTATACCACCTCAGCAGATGCAACATGGAATATTCAACGCTTGGCACCGTGAATTCGCTGTAGTGATGAGCGAGTTGCAAAGCTCTGTCTAAAGCAAGGTTTTTTAACGAAAATCTGCCATTTTTGGTCTACTTTTCGCTGGACTAATTCTCGTCCACAATTTAAGATCCCTGCATATTTCTATGACAGGATACTGACAATATGAATCCGATTCTTGACTTATTTGCCGAATCTCCAATGAAGCCAATGCAAACTCATATGCAAAAGGTTGAAGAGTGTGTCGATATATTACCTTCGTTCTTGGACGCTGTATTCGCAGAGGACTGGGGTGAAATGATGGTTAGGCAAAAACGGACTCGTGCGCTGGAAAATGAAGCCGATGAGTTAAAAAAAGCATTGAGGTTAAACTTACCGAAAGGGCTATTTATGCCTGTTTCACGGATCGATTTACTTAATTTACTGGCCTCTCAAGATAAAATTGCCAATAAGGCAAAAGACATCGCTGGATTAATCACCGGTCGTCGAATGAATTTCCCTGATTCGGTACAAAATGACTTAATGGCATACCTAGTTAGAAGTATTGACGCTGCGAAACAAGCCGGTAAAGCTATCCGACAGTTAGATGAGTTGTTGGAATCTGGATTTAAAGGCCGAGAAGTCACTATTGCAGCAGAAATGATCACCCAGCTCGACAAAATCGAAAATGATGTCGATGTATTGCAAATAAAAATGCGACGTCGATTGTTTGAATTGGAAGAATCCTTGCCAGCTGTTGATGTGATGTTCTTTTATAAAGTAATCGAATGGATCGGTGATTTGGCCGACTTATCACAACAAGTTGGTTCACGATTAGAATTATTGTTAGCTCGATAATTGCTAGCAACAAACAATAATATTTTAGAGATTAGAGAGTATTAATATGGTCGATTTTTTTACTGAATATCATATGATATTAATTGGACTGGCTGGATTGTTTGGCTTATTAATGGCATTTGGTATTGGTGCCAATGATGTCGCCAATGCAATGGGTACTTCTGTTGGTGCCAAAGCGTTAACGGTGAAACAAGCAATTATCATTGCAATGATTTTTGAATTTGCAGGTGCTTTTTTAGCCGGTGGAGAAGTAACTTCAACGATTAGAAAGGGTATTATTGACGCGTCAAGTATGGTCGATACGCCTGAGCTATTAGTCTTCGGTATGATGGCATCATTACTTGCTGCGGGGATATGGCTTATTATTGCGTCTTACTTTGGCTGGCCTGTATCAACCACTCATTCGATTGTTGGGGCTATTGTTGGTTTTGCAGCCGTTGGTATTGGAATGGATGTTGTTCAGTGGTCGAAGGTTGGTTCCATTGTGGCTAGCTGGGTTGTATCTCCGTTGCTGTCAGGAACGATGGCCTTTATGTTGTTTACGAGTGTGCAAAAGTTGATTTTGAATACTGACGATCCACTTGCTAATGCAAAGAAATATGTCCCTTTCTATATGTTCCTTGCGGGCTTTATGATCGCGTTAGTAACCTTGATGAAGGGGTTGAAGCACGTTGGAATAGACTTAGAGTTTACAGAATCGTTGCTGATCGCTATGGGATTTGGTGTCGTTGTATTGATTGTAGGAAAATTCTTTATTAGTCGACAAAAGGCGGTAGA
Source organism: Kangiellaceae bacterium (assembly GCA_019090895.1). Classification (GTDB taxonomy): domain Bacteria; phylum Pseudomonadota; class Gammaproteobacteria; order Enterobacterales; family Kangiellaceae. The sequence continues at coordinate 22,996 of JAHRVB010000118.1, read as the reverse complement.
AAGCGCAGACAGAGAATTTCATTACGCGAGCGTGGAAAAAGTTTTCGCAATATTAATGATTGTAACTGCATGTGGTATGGCATTCGCGCATGGCTCAAATGATGTCGCTAATGCGATTGGTCCTTTAGCGGCAGTTGTTAGCGTGGTAGAAAACGGAGGAACCATTGGTGCTAAATCGAGTTTACCTGTTTGGATATTGTTATTAGGTGGTGGTGGTATCGTTGTTGGCCTCGCTTTGTTTGGAGCGCCAGTTATGAAAACTATCGGAAAACGAATAACCGAACTTACCCCTAGCAGAGGATTTGCGGCAGAGCTGGCGGCGGCGACAACTGTTGTTATAGCTTCCGGGACTGGAATTCCTGTTTCAACCACTCATACATTGGTTGGTGCTGTTTTAGGTGTGGGTATGGCGAGAGGTATCGCGGCGTTAAATCTTGGGGTGCTAAAAAATATCGCTGTTTCTTGGGTAGTGACTCTTCCAGCAGGTGCCATTTTATCAATGATTTTCTTTTTTGTGCTAAAAGCTATATTCCTTTAAGGACATGGTTTTTAAATGGTTGAATGTAATTCAACAAAAAAGGAGCTAATAGTTAGCTCCTTTTTTTATTCCGCAAAAAAGTCCAGTCTGAAGCAGGATCGCGGTTAAAGAATAAAACGTGTCAAATCTTCGTCCTGTGCAAGTTCACCTAATTGTGCTTTGACATAGGCTGAGTCGATGACCAATTTCTCGTCTGAGTCTGACGCCGTAAAAGAAATATCTTCCATTAATTTTTCTACCACAGTATGCAGTCTCCGAGCACCAATATTTTCAGTAGATTCATTTACTTGCCATGCAACTTCAGCAATAGTTTCTATGGCGTCATCAGTAAACTCAATATCCTGATTTTCGGTCGCCATCAATGCGACGTATTGTTTCGTTAACGCAGCATCTGGCTCGGTGAGAATTCGTTTAAAGTCATCAGCCGTTAGTGAACTGAGTTCTACTCTAATAGGTAAGCGGCCTTGAAGTTCAGGGATTAAATCTGATGGTTTAGATAAGTGAAACGCACCAGAAGCGACAAACAAAATATGATCAGTCTTGATCATCCCGTACTTGGTTGAAACGGTACAACCCTCAACGAGAGGGAGCAGATCCCTTTGCACGCCTTCTCGCGAAACTTCGCCACTGCTGCCTCGGTCGCCTTTAGCAACTTTGTCAATTTCATCAAGAAATACAATACCATTATTTTCGACGGCTTCGACCGCTTTGGACTTTAACTCGTCTTTATTGACTAGCTTCTCAGCTTCTTCTTCAATTAGTAACTTGAGGGCATTCTTTATCTTAATTTTCCGTTTCTTAGAGCGGCTTGGTGCTGAGTTCTGAAACATATCCTGTAATTGGTTTGTCATATCCTCCATTCCTGGAGGCGCCATGATCTCGATTCCAACACTGGGTCCAGTAATGTCAATTTCTATTTCTTGTTCATCAATAGTACCTTCGCGTAATTTCTTACGAAACATCTGTCTTGCCGCTGAGTCATCTTTTTCTGCAGGTTCGTTTTCAAATGTTCTCGCGGGTGGCAGTAGAGCATCGAGAACGCGTTCTTCAGCCGCTTCCTCAGCTCTTGTTTTAACCTTTAGGTGCTCTTGTTCTCTTAGCATCTTGAAAGAAGAATCGACAAGATCTCTTATAATGGAATCCACATCTCTACCCACATAACCGACTTCGGTAAATTTAGTGGCCTCAATCTTTATAAATGGAGCGTTGGCGAGTTTTGCTAGTCGTCTTGCTATTTCTGTTTTTCCAACACCTGTTGGACCAATCATTAGGATATTTTTTGGAGTGATTTCGTTTCTGAGATCGCCTTGAACTTGCATTCGACGCCATCGATTTCGGAGTGCAATAGCAACCGATTTCTTAGCATCGTTCTGTCCAATAATGTGTTTATCTAATTCGTGAACAATTTCACGCGGAGTCATATGTGACATTGTGGTTTTTCCATTTTACTTGTTGAACAAAACTCGTTTATACATCGAGTCTGGTTTATTGACAGTCTAGTTCTTCAATTGTGTGGTTATGGTTGGTATAAACACATATATCACCAGCAATTTTAAGACCTGATTCGACTATTTCTTTTGCGCTCAAATCTGTCTTATCAAGCAATGCCCGAGCAGCAGATTGAGCAAATGGTCCACCGGAGCCTATAGCCATAAGGCTGTCTTCAGGTTCAATGACATCACCATTTCCAGTGATGATAAGTGAGTGCTCGCTATCGGCGACGGCCAATAAGGCTTCAAGCTTTCGAAGCATTCTGTCTGTTCGCCAGTCTTTGGCGAGTTCAACTGCAGATCGCATGAGCTTGCCTTGATATTTTTCTAATTTTGCTTCGAATCGTTCGAACAGAGTAAATGCATCGGCAGTTCCGCCTGCGAAGCCTGCAATCACTTTGTTATGATACAGCCGACGTACCTTGCGAGCGTTCCCTTTCATGACGGTATTGCCCATAGATACCTGACCGTCACCTCCGATTACGACTTTTCCGTTTCGGCGAACTGATAATATGGTAGTGCCTCGATATTGTTCCAAAGGATAACTCCGTAATGTTGGACAGCTTGAAGATGCTAAGGTTACTCAAGATATGGTGGGTACTAATTAGGATTTTTCAAGCGATGACAAGAAAATAGAGGAACGGAGATGATTATCAAAATTTCAAGCATTAAGCTCACAAGTCTTGTGCGAAGCAACCTAAAACTTATGGTTTGGGTTGCTTTTATCTCTCCCGACCGAATTGTTCTATCCGATTGATATTATTGTTTGGTCAAATATTTCGCGAGTTGAGCTTGAAGTGACTTTGGAACTTGCGAAAAAGTCAGACTACCAGTCGCTGGATCAAAGCTAATATTGTCGTCCATTCTATCAGAAGAGAAGCTGATACTAAGGTCTTTTTCTCTGCCATAGAATCGTACATATTTCTTTAAGCTGTTTCGATGGGCGTAGATTTCTTCTGTCGGTGTTTCTAAGTTTTCTGAGATGAACGATGAGAATTTTTCCGGTTCATTTTCGTTGAGCACTTGTGACAAAGAGTCGAAATTGATCGGATTACCATTCATATCCTGGTCCACACAATAATCGACGATTGTGTTTTTGGTGGCATTGCTCTCTTCTCTATCGAGAGTATGAGCATACTGATCGACGATGTTTAAAAATTCATCGGTCTGTTTTTGTAGGTTAACGCCGGCGATAAAACTGGTGAACTTCATAAATCCGTGGGCAAGGTCATTATTGCCTCTGCTCGTCTGTACAGTCATATATTGTTGCCAATCCTTGACAGCCCATTGGGAGAAGTCCATTTTCATAACATAGTTAATTTTGTTGCCACTGACATATTGCAAGTTCTCGACACTTAAATTGGTGTCGATATATTGTGCATCAGTGTGACTAACCCAAAATACGTATAAATATTGATGTTCCATTAATTCTTCAACGACAAACAGTAGATGGGCAGAAAAGGGTTCTTTGTGCTCTGATAAGTCGAGTTTCAATTGCTCAGTCATTTTCTTACTCACTGAGAGGAATCCCATTTCCTGCTGTTGGTATTTCGCTAGCCACCCCGGCAACGGATTATCTGATTGTTCAGGATCGAATAGCCCGTATTGTCTTGTCGCGCTTTTTTGAAGTGATTGTTTTAACTGTATAAACAGTGAAACGGCAGGTCCGTCATGGGGATTTTCTTCTTCTCGCAAATGCAGTTTTATTTGTTCTGTTTCTGAGGCGAGAGATATGCCATGGATAATACAGTGTTTAATAGACATAGATGGAAGTTTGACTAGGTGACTTTATTTTAAGGCTATGCAGTATATCTGAAAATCGCTCAGCTGTCGGAAGAACTTCAATCCAATGTAGAAATAACTTAAACTTCAGAAGTTTACTCGTAGTTTAAGATTGAATTATGTAGCTCATACGCTAGAATACTAGCGTATTTTAATATATCTCAAATTGGTTATTATGCGTACGGTACATAATAACCAAATAATAAAACGGATTGAGAATGAAACGGACCAACAAAGAATATTTATTATTAGTTCTCAGTATATTTGCGGGAGTAGCTATTTCGCTATTCGCAATACTACGACTCAGTAATCAAGAATGGCTAGTCGGCCTGTTCGACGTTATTGTGGGTGTCGGTATGGCATCGATTGCTTATCATGTTTATACCACCCAAAAAGTTGCCTTTCCGAGTATTGTGTTGGCAATGCTCTCATGTGCTGCGGCTGTGGCAACCGTTTATGTTAAAGGCGTCGAAAATATCTATTGGACTTATCCAGCGGTTGTAGCAGCATATTATTTGTTATCACCTAAACGAGCGATATATTTAACAGTAATCATGTTAGCTTTGTTAGCCCCTCAAATGTATCAATATTTGTCTCTATTCTCGTTCTTAAGTTCTATCACTACGATTTTAATGACCTGTTTATTCGGCTACTTTTTTTCCACTAGCGTGTTAGAGCAACATCAAATGCTGTCAGAACTGGCTGTCACTGACGCGCTAACTGGCGCAGGCAACAGACGAGCTCTGGATCATAAGTTGGTGGAAATAGTATCCGCTCAGTCTCGAAATCCATCGACGGTGTCACTCTTATTGTTAGATCTGGATAACTTTAAACGAGTGAATGATGATTTTGGACATCTCGTTGGTGATCAAATCTTAATCAGAATTTCGGAGATTATTGAGGGTCGAATAAGAGTGACCGATACACTTTACCGATTTGGTGGCGAAGAATTTGTTATTGTACCGCTAGAACTCGACCTCGATATGGCTTTTCAATTAGCTGAACAATTGCGAATATTGGTTGAAAACTATGATCTCGTGACTGAACGAAAGGTCACTATCTCGGTTGGCGTCGCTCAATACAAGCAGGGTGAAACCAGTGAGTCTTGGCTAAATCGGGCCGATGAAGCCTTATATCGAGCCAAGAATGGCGGACGAAATCTAGTTTGTGCTGCTAAAGATGAAGTCTAGCCAATTTTCGTATTGGATAACAATTGCTCGATGAATTTCTTACCGGTTTTCCCCAATGGTTTCTCTGCTCGCCAAACAAGATGTGGAGTAAAGCTAAATCGAGAGCCGTGTTGATAGTTAACTTCATTTAATTGGCCCGTTCTTAACTCTTTTTCAACGAGATAATAGGGCATCCACCCAAAACCGATACCTTCCAGTAGAGCCTGTTTTTTACTTTTAAAATCGCTCAAGTAAAACATTCTCTCCCCACCAAAGTGCATATGCTCTACTAAATACAAATCTTGGTTGCTTGAATCGTGAACGCTCAATTCTATATGTTGTTGTAGAGTGTTGAGGTCTACCGTATTTTGTTCAGCTAGTGGGTGATCACTACCGACGCACAGAAGACACTCTATCGCGGGCAGTGGGTGAGATAGCAACTGGGGAGAGGCCTGATATTCTTTGACAATCATTAAGTCTGCCTGATTTTTTTCAAATCGATGTTGGACTCCACCAAGATACTCCATTGTCATCGATATTTTAGTGGGAACATCTTCACTGAGCAGACACTTGATCACTGAGATGATTGGGGTAATTTCTAGAATCCCATCGACAACCACTTCAAAACTGGGCTCCCATTCTTGACCTAATTGACGAGCGAGTTGTTCGATATTTTCTGCTTGCGCAAGTAACCGCTTACCTTCACTGAGTATTACTTTTCCCTCCTCTGTTAACTCTGCTCGATATTGAGTTCGGTCGAATATGGCTAAGTCCAAGCCGGTTTCTAGCTTTCGTATTTGATAACTAATCGCTGACTGAGCACGATGAAGTGCTATTGCAGCGCCGGCAAAGCTGCCCTGTGTAACGATTGTATCAAGCACTCTGATCGAGTCTAAATCGAGTCTCATAAGTTAAATTCCACTGAGTTAGTCTTCAAAAGGAACTCTTAACCATCAAATTACATCAATTTATTGGATAAGAAAACCAACAATACCATAAAATTTATTGATGCGTAATGATTGCTGAGACAGCGCACATTAACAGCGTTATTAAAAAACGAGAATGTTCAGTGGAATTATCTAGACGTTTCTACCAATAGGATGTCAGGTAAGATATTGGAAGCTCTAATGGAAGATACGATCAAATTCCAACCGAGTTGCCGCTAACAATAGGGAATTTCTAGTGCCATTATTTAGGGAGATGTTCGGTTCTTAGGTCGATGAATTTTTTATATTCTATGTAGTTTGCGTCAGCATCTTTCCATGACTCGTCAGCATGTTCCATCGAGAGAGCAAACGACTCGATATCGTTTTCAGCCAAGTAGCATTTTGCTAACGCGATGTGAGCTTGTGCGAGTGAAGGATATAGTTTGAGTATTGCTAAAAGTTCTTCTTTGGCTCGTTGGGTTTCACCGTTAGCATTTCTCATGTTGGCAAGTAATACGCGCTGCCCCAAAATAGAGGTTTCATCCTGTGTATTAACAACAGTACCTTTTAATACATTGAGAGATTTTTCGCTTAATTTTATGGCTTCTTCTAAGTTGCCTTGTAGTTTCATTAACATTGCTTTTGAACTATCGATCGCACTTGAAAACATTGGATTTGGGTAATCTTGAATGTATTTTTCTAACTTTTCAATCGATTGGCCGGCTTTTCCTTCATCGTCTGCTAAAAGATAAGCTGATGCCGCACCCAATTCGACAATTGTATCTATCGGTGGTTGCAATTGCTTTCTTACACTTTCTAGAACGGAATGAGCGCTGTCAAATTTACCTAAATTGGCTAAATAGAAACTACTGGAAAACTCCAAATTGAAGATTTTTAATAGTGGAGGCAAATGTTGTGAGTTTTCCTTCATTTGCTCAATGGTTGATAGAACTTTTTCAAGCTGACCTCGTGCAGAATAGTAAGCGAGGTATCCTTGTAGTATATCAAATCGATTTTTGTTATCGCTTACTGAAGCCAAGAGTATAGCAAGCCGGTTTTCAGCGGATTCAAATTCACCAAGTTTAAGATCTAGTAGCGCCAATTTAATAGATGCTTGGTGGTTATCCATATCTAATAGCAAAACTCGCTGATATATTTCTTGCGCTAAATCGAATTGGGCAGTTCTTTCGTATATGTTAGCGAGTTCAATTAAAGCTTCATTATCCTGAGGATTCATACTGGTATAACTTTGTTGTGATTTAATTGCTTTGTCGAGTTCATCTCTTAATACAAAAAGCTGAGTCATACTACGCAGAACCGACTGGTCGCTAGGATTAAGTTTTCTTAGTTGTTGTAAACTTGTAAGCGCTTTGTCTAAGTCAATGCCTGTTATTAATAACAAATGTGCCATGATTTCATAGGCACGGACGTCTTCGGGATAAAGTTCAATCCACATATCGTAGATCTTAATTTGAGATAAATAATTTCCACGCAACCCATAAGCAATTCCACGGTATAGAAACTTTTCCTCAGTTGTAAGTTTGTACTCATGCTTTAACCCTTCAGAGAGAGCTTGTGCTGCTTCCATACTATTACCCATAAGTTGATTGGTTCTTGTTAGATGGGTATATGCATGAGTAAAACTGAAATCTTCCTTAATCGCTTGTTCTAGTAAAGTTTTCGCCGCTGAATAGTCGTTATTAATTTGCCGTTCTATATTTGAACGGATTAGCTTTTCAATAGCGATTAAAGACTCGCTAGTATGTTCTGCAACTGGAAGATCATTCGACTGATCATTTAAATCAATTGGAATTTTAAGAGCTTGTCTAAGATTGCTGGATAAGTCATCGATAAGAGGCAATAGGTCTTTACCGGAAACACTTTGTTTGAAGTGTAGTTTGCCTGTGTTAACGTTGTAAACATCGACGTTTAAAGTGTATTTCTCTTTGTGAAAATCGAAACTACCCTCTAGAAAGTATTTTACAAATCGCTTACGAGCCATTTCTATTTGCAACGAACGAGGAATATTGAGAGCATCTTTAAACCCCGATTTCTTCATGTTCGACAACATTGATCTGGAATTAAAAGGTGTCATTGAAGAAATGAACATACTTCTATCAAGGTCTTTGCTGAGTAACCAAGCAAGTCCGTACCGCATCCAACTAAGTTCGTTTTTGCCGCTTTTGTTTCGCCAAAAGAAACTTACCAACTGATTTTGATACTCTTTTTTGGGAACTTCAAAAACTTTTTGCACTCCTTTTTCATCGAAAACAATCCGCGTCTCAGTTGCTTCGACCGGCGTCACTAAATAGAACATCGCAACAAAAGCAGCGATGATATTAGTAGGGACAAAAACAAAGGTCGTTTTTTTCAGAGGATCTTTACCTGGCTTGCCATATTGATAGGCCAAAAATACAACCGATGGAATAAAAAATACCATGCCGATAAAAATATAAGAAGTGACGCTCTCCGGCGTGCTAAACCGCTCTGTCATCCAGTCGCCAATTTCGATCATCATCCAAGTAGCAGCGATATAGAGGCCAATGATTTGGGGGACACGGCGATTTAGGAGTTCTTTTAGCACTGAAGGTCTCGACATAGTATATTTAATGTGGATAGCGGTTAAATCCGTAATCCATCGATCTAGAGTAGAGTTGCGGCCTAGTATACTAGAATTTTTAAGTTGAGTAGAGCATCGAAGGTTAAACCCTGTATTTTAAGAGGGAGGTTGTGAGCCCGTTTCTTACCTAGAGTTAGTTAGCTAATTTAGAGCGTTACTCTGACAGATGCTGTTTGTTCTAAAATACGGTACAGATACATCACTGTTAAACTGAGTAATGCCCCAATAAAGAATAACCAGGAACCGCCCAGATAATCCAGAATGACTCCGCCTATTAACGGGGCAGCGGCAAATCCAAAATCATAAAAAGATGCCGCACCAAAGTAAGCACCTCTTAGATCCGGTGGTGCCAATTGGTCGATATGTACGTTCATGGTCGGAAATAGTATGGCCTCCGCTAAGCTCATTACGATGATTGCACCAATCCAACCCCAAAATAATTCCAGTGAGTTTAGCGCCAACCAAATCTGTGAAATCGTTAGTAAAATTAAACCGATTTGAATTCTCTTTATCAAAGATAAAGAAGCCATAATCCGTAATAGCAGGAATTGAGTGGTAATTATAACCATCGCATTAGTGAATATTATGGTAGAAATCAATTTCAATAAATCTGGAATTTCGGCTCGCGTGAGGTATTGAATTAACGAACTATCCATTTGTCCGTAAATCAGCATACACAAAATATTAGCAATGATCAGAAGTTGCAAAACTCGATCTTTTAACAAAATGGTGAAAGTTCGTTTAAGCTGAGTTTGACTGGTGTTTTTTGATTTAACTTGTTTGTTCGTTTTAGTCTTTCGTTGGTTTAAATTACCATCTTTCATACTCGATTTAATAACTTTACCATCCTGTCGCTCCGTTGCCGCGGCATTCTCCTTACTAAATCCCCAAGCTAAGCAGGCTAACAGAATAGCAAACGCAATAGCAGTGAAATAAAAACTCGATTGTTCTCCGGTCAATCCCAACCAAAAACCAATCAAAGGGCCTAAAGCTGCGCCCACATTGACCACAAAATAACGAACTTGCATAGCTAATTCACGTGTTTTGGCATCCTTAATAATATCGCCGATCAAGGCGGAAGTAATCGGTCGCCAAAGAGCATTGGCAATCGAACACAAGGTCATTACTATGACGTATCCGATAATGGTGTCGACTTGAGCTAACAATGAAAAGGAGAGAATGTAGAGAATCCCACTCGCATACATTAATTTCTGGCGGCCAAAAATGTCAGATAATGCACCACCGATAAAACCAACGAAGACTGAAATAATAGCTGCAGTCGATAGGATTAACCCTACTTGGGTCGCGGAAATACCAAATCGCTTGAATAAGATAACGGTTAAAAAGGGCCAAACCATATAGAAACTTCCGCGAGTAATAAACGCGCCAAAAAGTAGTATCCACATTAAAATTGGGAACTGCTTTACCCTACTGAGTGTTACATCTGAATTTATTTTTTTCATAACTCAATATGTTATATATAGTATTTACTTTACATAAAATATTAGATTAAAAATGTAACTTTGTTAAGTCTTTTTAAAGAGCTGGTAGTCATAAAGCGATAATTTGTCTTAGAAAAACTTAAACAGGATGAAGAAAGGCGCTATTTGCGCAAAAAGTCGCCAAAAACGATGCTTTCCAGCGTGAGAAAGCGTAGAATACGCGCCTTTATTTTGATCGATCCGATATCGTTCGATCGCCCGTTATTTTTGAGGCACTCAGCCAGTGATTACTAAGTTAAGAAATATCGCCATTATTGCTCATGTCGACCATGGGAAAACTACCCTAGTAGACGAACTCTTGCAACAGTCTGGAACACTTGTTCAAAGAGGGGAAGCGGCAGAGCGAATCATGGATTCCAATGATTTGGAAAAAGAGCGCGGTATCACTATTCTTTCTAAGAATACTGCAATCAAATGGAATGATTATAGAATTAATATAGTTGACACTCCTGGCCATGCTGACTTTGGAGGCGAAGTGGAACGAATCATGTCGATGGTTGATTCTGTGTTGCTTTTAGTGGATGCAGTGGACGGGCCGATGCCGCAAACTCGATTCGTTACTCAAAAGGCATTTGCTCAAGGTCTTAAGCCGGTGGTGGTGGTTAATAAAATCGACCGTCCGGGTGCACGTCCAGACTGGGTTATTGACCAAATTTTCGACTTGTTTGATAAACTCGGCGCAACCGACGAGCAACTCGATTTTCCTGTTATTTATGCATCGGCATTAAATGGCTACGCGTCAAAAGAAGATTCTGTCCGTGACGGCGACATGGAGCCGCTGTTTAAAGCCATCGTTGAATATGTTGATCATCCACAAGTAGAGATTGATGGTCCAACACAAATGCAAGTTACTTCTTTGGATTATTCTAGTTATGTAGGTGCTATCGCTGTAGGTCGTGTTTCACGGGGAAAGATTAGTAAGAACCAACAACTTATCAGTATTGATACTGAAGGGAAGACCCGTAAGATAAAAGTCGGTCAAGTGCTTGGTTACATGGGATTGGATCGAAACGAAGTAGAAGAAGCCACTGCTGGGGACATTATAGCGGTTACTGGGATAGGCGAACCCAACATTTCAGATACTTTATGCGACCCTGATAAAGTTGAAGCATTAACGCCTCTTACCGTCGATGAACCGACCGTAAATATGACCTTCCAAGTCAATACTTCTCCATTTGCAGGTAAAGAAGGAAAGTTTGTAACCTCTCGTCAGATTCTTGAAAGACTTGAAAAAGAATTGATACACAATGTGGCGCTTCGAGTTGAACAACTCGATGACGCTGATAAATTTAAAGTCTCTGGTCGTGGTGAACTTCATCTTTCAGTATTGATTGAAACTATGCGACGAGAAGGTTTTGAAATGGCTGTTTCTCGTCCAGAAGTTATCATGAAGGAAGTAGATGGCGTATTGATGGAACCCTATGAAAATCTAACGGTTGATATTGAGGAAGAGCATCAAGGAACGATTATGGAGCGTCTTGGCGAGCGAAAAGCTGAAATGCGAGATATGCAGTTAGATGGTGCCGGACGAGTGAGAATCGATTTTTATATCCCTTCTCGGGGTCTTATCGGATTCCAAACTGAATTCTTGACGGCGACTTCAGGTTCTGGCTTGATCTACCATTCCTTTGAAGAATATGCTCCTGCATTCAAAGGCAAGTTGGCTCAGCGACACAGAGGTGTTTTAGTTTCCAACGGTACTGGCAAAGCGTTAGGTTATGCACTGTTTAATTTCCAAGAGCGCGGTCGTTTGTTTATTGGTCATGGTGTTGAAGTTTATGAAGGAATGGTGATTGGTATTCATGCGCGAGACAATGATTTAACCGTTAATGCGCTAAAAGGTAAACAACTAACTAATGTGCGAGCATCGGGAACGGATGAGAATATTCAGTTGTCACCACCTATAACGATGACACTGGAGCAAAGTCTTGAGTTTATCGATGATGATGAATTGGTTGAAGTTACACCTAAGAGTATTCGAGTTAGAAAACGTTTTCTTTCAGAAAATGAGCGTAAGCGAGCGTCAAGAGTTCCTAAAGATAAATAAGTCACTCTAAGTTACTCAGAATTAGCGATGAATCGCGCCCCTTTTGGGCGCGATTCATCGTTTCCAGCTATCGAACTATCCCAAAAAAGTATCATTTTTGATTCGAATTTCTAGTTTGAACTATTTTCAACTGCTACCCTCTAACTAGTCTTCTAACTAAAACAAAATCTACTTATTAATGAAAAATCTGTTCGCTTTTGCCTTTGTGTTGCTCCTGTCTGCTTGCGCAGACTTTTCGCCTCTTCAGCTAGCGAGAGGTATACTTGGCTATGTTCCGCCACCCGAGGTCACAACGATCGGAGAAGAACTTCAATTGGAGTTTGAACGTTGCGAAAAAATAGATAAGGACAGAAACTGCGCTCAAATAGCCTACGATAGTGTTAGAACAGTCAAAGGATTAGAAGCTAGAAAAGTTCCTGAGGGAGTCGTCATTATTCTCCAAGGTGACGTTAAAACACCACCGCCGATCAAAGAGCGCGGTACGGACCATCCAAATGACACGATCAAAGAAGATGATCAATAGATTACCGTTGGCTGCTCTTCACAGTTCGGTGTGAAAAATACTAACAAAATAGAGTTAAGAATTATTTCTAGGCTCAATTCACTTTCAACTCAGCATTATATGTAACTACTAAGTTTCGACGATTCGCACTTAACGTTGCTTAGTCTTTGATATTCATGAATAAATCACATTACTGAACAATATCATTTGTAGAAATTTGTGCTAGTCTTAAAGGATGCCCAATTTTGGATGTACTTTAAATGCAACCGCTCTATCCTGAGATAAAATCAAATCAAACATACACCCTTGAGACCGATGACGGTCACCAAGTTTATTATGAGGAATCAGGCTCAATTGACGGTATACCATTAGTCTTACTCCATGGCGGTCCTGGAGCTGGTTGCACACCCCGTTATCGCCGTTATAGCGACCCAGAAAAATACCGAGTGATATTGGTCGATCAACGAGGGAGTGGGCGTTCTACGCCGCATGCGGAGCTCGAGAACAATACAACTCAACACTTAATTAAAGACCTAGAAGCGATACGTCAGAATTTAGGGATCGAAAAGTGGGTGGTCATGGGAGGGTCGTGGGGAGTTACTTTAGCGTTAGCCTATGCTGAAACGCACCCGCAACAAGTTCTAGGAATGATTCTTCGCGGAACGTTTTTGGGGCGAAAACAAGATATTGATTGGCTTTATTCAGACGGTACACGGCGAATATTTCCCGATTATTGGCAAGAGTTCGTACAGCCAATCCCTGAGAATGAACAGTGTGATATCGTTTCGGCTTTTCACAAACGACTAACAGGTCAAAACGAACTCGCTAAAATGGGGGCGGCGAAGGCATGGTCTTATTGGGAAGCTGTGGTCGCTACCTTGGAACCTAATCATTCATTAGTTGATTCCTTTAGTAATCCACATCTAGCGATTGGCATGGCGCGTATTAGTACTCATTATTTTATCAACAAATGTTTCTTAGAAGAAAACCAGTTGTTAGACAACGCTCATCAGCTTAAAGGCATTCCTGGGATTATTATCCATGGCCGCTACGATATGCTATGTCCGGTGGAAAATGCCTGGTCTCTGCAAGCAGTGTGGCCCGATGCAGAAGTTCGTATAATCAGAGACGCGGGCCATTCAGCTACGGAAGCTGGAATTATAGACGCCTTAGTCAGAGCGACTAAAACGATGTATCAGGAGCTAAAACATGATTGCTCTGATCCAACGAGTAACTAATGCAAATGTCGTAGTTAACGACGAGACGATTGGCAATATCGATAAAGGATTATTGGCGTTAATTGGGGTTGAGAGGGGTGATACCGAAGCTAACGCTGATAAGCTATTACGAAAAGTCCTCGGTTATAGAGTATTCCCAGATCAACAGGATAAAATGAATCTGAGCATCAAAGACGTCAATGGCGGTTTGTTACTCGTTCCGCAATTTACACTAGCCGCAGAAACCAAGAAAGGCATGCGGCCGAGTTTTTCAAGCGCGGCACCTCCGCTTATTGGGGAAAGAATATTTAATTATTTTGTTCAACAAGCCGGCCAACAACATCCTTCTATACAAACTGGAGAGTTTGGGGCTGATATGCAAGTTAGTTTGTGTAACGATGGGCCTGTGACTTTTTGGTTAACTTGCTGATAATCGATGTCGCAAAATGACTTCCCATATATAGCAAATCTCAACAATAGTTCCGACACCATTTAACCAGACCCAAACTGATGCGAAAGAGTTGGAAGTTACTTATATACTAATTAACTTGTTGTGGTAAATCGTTAATAGAAGTTGTTTATCGAAGTAACAAGTTAAACAGATTCTTAAAGTAACACAGATGTTTAGTGTACAAATATTTTTGACGAAGTTACTTAGGCATTTTTATCCAAATCGTTTTATTGTTATCTTTGAAATCGATTTGCACAGGAGCACTGCTATCTAGCCCGATTTGTCTCATCCATCGCTGAACGTTGGCAAACACATCTTGTTGCCCGGCAAGTTTGCTTACCGATACTTCAACACCTGCAATCATATAAGTTGCCAAGCGCATGCTCGACGTATTGGCTGCTTTCATAGACTCAGGAATGTGAGTCAAAATAGGCTGCTCGTCACCATCAAATTTGAGTTGGTCAATAAAATAATTTTTGAAACTAGCACTAATATCATCAATTCTTTGCGAGTTATCTTTTGCTTTAAAAAACCAAGTTACTCCTGGTTTCTTATAAATCACTCCGATGATACTTTGTTGTGTGGTGCTCGCTCCTTGTTGTTGATTTGAAGTAGTGCTGCTTTGGTTGTTTGTCATCGCAGCTGTCGGAGAGCTAGTTGTCGGGTGCGGAGATTGCATTGAAGATTGTTTCTTGTCTGTAACATACTGATTGGTAAAGGCCTTGGAAATATTATCCATCTCTTGCTGGCTATGCTGTTTCTTTTCTGTAGGTTGGAAAACTAAATAAGCAATTAAAGCGATAGAAAGGAGTAGAAGTATTTTTATTAGGGATTGATTCATAAGGCACTAGGGTTTTAATTAAGGACAACTTAATTGTGCCTAGATTATTAGATAAATTCAATAAAATGTTGAAGTGTGAACGAAAGGAAAAATATTACCAAGTACAAAGATGTCTTACTGATTGGGCAATCAGAAATGTTTCGGCATCTTTACCTTTCAACATTGCAAGGCTACTTAGACTACCTGCTAGCACGCAATTGTTAGCAAAAGTGGTAATGGACATAGGGGCATGTTCGACTGGATAGCCCGTTTTTGGATTGAGCAAATGACCATAACGTTTTCCGCGATATTCGAAATATCGAGTAGTATTTCCACTGGTGGCTACGCATCCGTGAGTCATGTTGATATATGACTCTGGTGATTCGTTGAAGTCCGGAGATTCCAGTCCTATAGTCCAAGGAGGAGCACAATCTGATAGTTTGTATGCGGACAAGTCACCGCCAAAGTTAACAAGAAAACTTGCTTCAGCGGCTCCGCATAGAGGAATTATTTGGCTAGCAACTTGGTCGACGGCGTATTCTTTGCCTAATCCACCAAAGTCGATTTCCATTCCTTTGGGCATAGTAAAAGAATTTGAGTTGTAGGATATTTTGTCAAAACCAATTTTTTTTATGTGACTTTGAATTTGTCTTGTTGTTGGTGGCTTTGCCGAACTATCGAATCGCCAAATTTTTCTTAGAACACCAGAAGTAATGTCAAATAGACCATCACTTGCTTCGAACATATTTCGAGCATATTCAAGTAACTTGCATACTTCATCATCAATGGTAATTGTTTTACCATTACTGGAATTCATTCGGTCGACTAAATTATCGCTGATATATCGGCTAAACTTTTGTTCTATACGATAGGTTTCATCGATAGCTAATTGAGCTACCTTCATACAAAATTCGTGATCTGTATTACGGATTAGAACTTCGCAGGGGCTAGCCATAGCGGCAAATACAATGCGAATAAAGCCTTTGTGCTCAGTAAGTTTAAATTGACTCATCTAATCTACTTCATATTAGTACTGCTGCTAAAGAGCCATCGTTTTTTATTAGATTTTCATTCCTTCGAAATGACTACTCTTGTATTCAGTAGCGTTAAAATATTGTATTCATTTTGAGTCTAAGTAGAAATAAACGACGTCCTTCCCAGTATAGTCTTTAAATTATTATCTCACTTAGAAATAATAATTTAATTGCAATATGAGGGCATCAACTTCAGGGTATAGCTCGAGCTCATTCAATCGTGCTATATCAGCCGGTTGGTTAGACTTACGGGGGGCCTGCTTGTAATATTCCAGTCGGACTTCAGCTCGGTCCCCATCGTGCATTTGGAACCCATATTTAATGCCTATCGTTATCGCCGAGAGATCGCCAAGCCTGTAATCAGCGCTTGCATAACTTGGGAGTGACTGAGATTGAGTCAAGAAAGGTTGATAAAATTTAGCGGCACTTTGTTGATAGAAACGCAGATGAGGCTCCCAAAAACTGTTGTCTTGCAACATAAAGCGCCAATGAGTATCGATGGTATGAGAGTTAATATCCCAGTCATCAGCGATGTAGCGATAGGAGATATCAAAAATAGACGCTTCAAAATGGTACTTTGTGAGAGCGAATATCGAATGCTGTGCGCGAGCGTCTGGTCGGTTTTCGTAAACCAAGTCCTGAGTGATTCCTTGATTATTGACCACACTAAGGACTTTGAATGGATCCGTTAGATATCCGCGCGTATCAGAAAAACCGTAGTTAAACTGCATTAACATCCGTCGATTGACGATTTGAGTCCACCCAAGGAGTAATTCTGCGGTTGTAATGGAATCCGAATCCTTGGTGCGTGTGGCATCAAAAGCTTGCCAGTAATCTTGTTCACTATTGTATTGTCCTTGATTAACGACCATAGATGAAAAAGCGAGTGGAATATCACCTTCCGGCGCTACCTGATCGGAACCAAACGATAATCCTGTTGAAAGCGTGGTGTTTTTTTGGAAAAAGTCTTTGGCAATTTCACCATTGATAGTAATGGACTGATAGTCGTACTCTCGAGACAAGTTGCTGCCTATGGTATATCGCATGTCTTCGGTGAGAGCGTTTGTCCAGCTAGCGTTGACTTGCAAGCGGGTATCTTTGAAGGTGTCATCGAGAGGTGTGTCATCGGCTTGAGTCACAAACTGTCCCTTGCCAGAAGGTCGAGTAAAAGTTTGTGCAGAGTGTTGCTCTATCGCGCCATTCGCTGACGAGCCTGTCAAGCTATCGAGGACTATTTTAACGTCGAGCAACCCTTCGTCACCGTAAGTTTTGTTCGCTGTTGCTATGAATTCGGCCGCACTCACTCGGTCGGGCTCCGAATAAGCTAATACTGAGCTGGAGAAACGCCACTCACCATCGGTTTGTTGCGCATTTGCAGTTGAGCCAATTAGCGCAGTGGCCGCAACAGCAAGTTTTTCAGCAATTCTTGCAGGTTGTTTAGGTGTCTTTTTTAATTGCATCCGCAGCCGCCTCCTGCGAATGAGCGTCCGCCACTGGAAGCTTCTTTGCTAAAGTAAATATGGTCATCAATGGATTGATCAAGTGGCGAGGCGTTGATTGCCATTTCGGGTTTTGCTAGTAAATCTCTATCCCATGGCTCAACCCCCAGAGAGCTGCATCCGTTAAGGGAAAATACAAACACTCCAGTACAAAACATTTTGTAGATTTTGTTGTACAGCATATCCATTTTCCTATTGCGGTTCAGCCGAAGAAGGGACCGATAAAAGCAGCAGCTGTTGTAATTCTTGCTCGTACTGAGTAATTTTTTTCGAATAGAATCCAGTATGAGCCACTACGGCTTTTCCGTTTCGGTCGAATAAAACCGAACTTGGCATCCCTTTTATTTTAAATTGTTTTGCAATCTTACCTTTTGGGTCGTACTTAATTTCAAAATCGGCGTTATATTGTTGCAAGAACTCGGTTGCTAAGTTTTTTTCTTTGTCGAGATTAATTGCGATTATGACCAGATCGTCACCGAACTGTTGCTGTATTTTATTCATCCAAGGGAAGGATTTTCGGCATGGAATACACCAAGATGCCCAGAAATCAAGATAAACCACTTTTCCTTGATAGCTCGATAAATCAAATGTCGACTCCTCAGCTTTATTTGAACTCGAAAAAATCAATGTCAGCAAAGCGAAAAAGAATAGCAGCGTTGTACTCTTGTTCATTTGTTCTAGAACCTTATTTGCCAGTGTTTTCTATTCACAGAATGTAAACTATTAATTTTACAAATCATAGCGGTTTAATGTATTTCACTAGATTTGAAAGGTGAGAATAAAATTAGTTGTCATTTTCCTTAGTTATGATGTTCGAATAAATTGAATGTAGTTATCGATTCAATCTGATTTATTGATTTGTGGTCGGGCTCTATAATCTATTTCGAACTCGAAACAATGAGTCATAACTTAATTTAATTCATCTTTTAGGAGGCCAACCATGGCGTTAATCAATACTCAAATCAAACCTTTCAATACGACTGCTTATAAAGGTGGCGAATTCGTTGAAGTCTCGTTAGATGATTTAAAAGGAAAGTGGTCAATTTTCTTTTTCTATCCTGCTGATTTTACTTTTGTATGTCCGACTGAACTGGGTGATTTAGCAGATCACTATCAAGAATTTAAAAAACGCGGGGTAGAGATTTACTCGGTCTCGACTGATACCCATTTTACTCACAAAGCATGGCATGATTCTTCAGATACCATCGGTAAAATCGACTACACCATGCTCGGCGACCCGACCGGTAATATTACTCGAAATTTTGAAGTTATGCGTGAAGAGCAAGGACTGGCAGATAGAGGTACTTTTGTGGTTGATCCTAACGGTGTCATCCAAGCAATGGAAATTACCGCTGAAGGAATCGGCCGAGATGCTGAAGACTTGTTACGTAAAGTCAAAGCGGCTCAATATGTTTACAACAACCCTGGAGAAGTTTGTCCAGCGGCTTGGAAAGAAGGCGAAGAAACGTTGGCTCCGTCACTTGACCTTGTCGGTAAGATTTAGTTCTAGCGAGTCATACCAGTAGCCACTCAAGTGATCCGGGGAGGGTATTCCCCGGTTCAAAAAAACAAAGAATCGCATACCACAATAAAGGATACCAACTATGTTAACTAAAGAAATTCTAAACACTTTGACCAGTTACACCTCGAAGATGCAAAAGACGGTTTCCTTCGTCGTTCAACAAGGTGAGCATCCTAAACGCGATGAATTGATTCGGTTTTTACAGCAAATTAGTGATGTGAGTGACCACTTATCGATCAAAGAGCAATCTCGTCCAAACGAGTTAAGAAGCCCCATTTCATTTCTTCTTGAGGTTGACGGAGAAGACTCTGGTATTCGTTTCTCAGGCATTCCTGCAGGGCATGAATTTAACTCGTTGATTCTGGCGATACTCCATGCATCGGGAACTGCATTAGAATTAGATGAATCGTTACAGAGCTTGCTAAGTAATATCAAGCAACCGCTTAACTTTGAAGTTTTTATCAGTCTAAGCTGCCACAACTGTCCCGAAGTCGTGCAAGCGTTAAATCAGTTTGCGTTGATTAATCCACTTATCAAAAATGAAATGATTGATGGTGGGTTATTCCCGCAAGTTATTCAGAAAAGAGACATTCAGGGAGTACCGAGCGTTTATTTGAATGGCGAACTCTTTGCCAATGGTAAAGTAACGGCGGCGGAATTGATTGAGAAACTTATAGAGCGCGATTCCAGTATTACTCAAAATCAACAGGCGAATTCGTTGTCACTACAAGATACTCTTATTATTGGCGGAGGACCCGCTGGTGTGAGCGCTGCGATTTACAGCGCGCGAAAAGGATTAAAAGTTACTTTAGTTGCCGATAGAATTGGCGGGCAAGTCAAGGACACTATGGCGATCGAGAATTTGATTTCGGTATCGAAAACAACGGGGCCTGAACTCGCCGCATCGTTACAATCACATATGAATGACTACGACATAAATCTTAAAGAGCACGTCAAGGTCACTCATATTGAACAGGGGGATGTGAAAGTCGTTCAGCTTTCTTCGGGTGAACAAATTCGCACTAAATCTATCATTATTTCCACCGGGGCAAAATGGCGTGAGTTAGGCGTACCTGGAGAAAAAGAGAATGTCGGAAACGGGGTTGCTTATTGCCCACACTGTGACGGTCCATTTTTCAAAGGTAAGGATGTCGCTGTGGTCGGTGGCGGAAATTCGGGAATTGAAGCGGCCCTTGATCTCGCAGGCATAGTGAAGTCAGTTACTGTGTTGGAGTTTATGCAAGAGTTCAAAGCTGATCAGGTTTTGATTGAGCAGGTGCGAAACAAAGATAACATTAATTTGTTAACGAGCGTCGCGGTTAAATCCATCAATGCTGTCAATGACAAAGTGAATGGAATGGAGTATCTCGATCGTACAACCGAAACAGTAAAACAACTGGATGTTGACGGAGTCTTTGTGCAAATTGGTTTACAACCCAATAGTGACTTTGTCACTGATTTAGTTGATAGAAATCCTGTTGGTGAAATTATCATTAATGAAAAAGGAGAAACATCCGCAAAAGGCATTTATGCATGTGGTGACGTGACCACGGTTCCCTTTAAACAAATTATTGTCTCTATGGGAGAAGGCGCAAAGGCATCGTTATCGGCGTTTGACTATTTGTTGAAGCGGGGTGATCAATTAGAACAGGCTCATCAACAATCGAATTTGATTGGATTAGAAGAGGAAGCAACCTCTGCTGAAGTAGACGTTGCTCGAGTTGCTTAAAATGAATTCTCTAGCAACTTTTCACAAGAGCGCTCACATTAAGTGAGCGCATGCAGTAGTATTAAATCGGTGTCGTCTTAAATCAATAAAACATTAATAAATATCGACTTATTCAATCACACTTTCCAAGTGCCATACCTTTGCAACTATCTGCCACTCTTGCTTATTTTTGATAAAACTTAAATGATCAACAAATACGTTTTGGTGGGCACGTATTCTTATTTTGACCATCGCACAATCCTTCGAAAGCCAATCGATCATTAGTATCTGTTGCTCTCTCTTTTGTTGACAGCTTGCCGGTGACGGGCGAGTGGTTACGTCTTGTCGAAAACTGGCGATTGGGTCGACTAAGAGCTTTCCTTGGTCTACATCAAATAGACTGGATGAGGTGTGGAAAACGCGGTCGAGCTTTTCGATATCGCAGTAATAAAGCGCATCAAAGTAATTGTTTACTGCGTCCAATAAGGCTTGTTGGCTCATTATAACTGTCCTTCGTTGAAGTAGGGAATTGTATTCTAGGCAAAAAGTGAGAATCGTGATATTGGCTAATAAGAGAATATGCGTTAATATTAAGCCAATATTGGCTCGTATAGAGTATTAACCCTATGAAGACCCGCAAGACACACCATAAAAAAGCCCCAAATACCAAAGGCCAAAAACTACGAGTAGCTATTTTGGTTGATGAGGCTGTTGCCTTATTTGAACTTGGCTGCGCTGTTGAGCTGTTTGCTTTACCTCGCCCTGAATTCTCTGTTTGGTATCAAACCGAGATCGTCAGTTTTGCCGATCATCCGCTTAAGGCAACAGCAGGATTAACGGTGCAGCCAAAAGTGATCAGTAGCTTGCAAAAATATGATCGATTAGTTATTCCGTGTTGGCCTGTGGGTCGGCATGCGCCTGAAAAAATTCTAACGGCCATTAAGGAATTCTATCAGCAAAGTGGAAAAATAATTTCTTTTTGTTCCGGCGCCTTTTTGCTGGCTCAAACGGGTCTGTTAGATGGTAAAGAAGCGATTACCCATTGGCGGTATGCCGAGCAATTTAAAAAGCGTTTCCCTCAAATAGAATATGTTGAAGATGTTCTTTATTTGTGTGGTGACAAAATAGGATGTTCTGCCGGAAGCTCGGCGGCAATTGATTTGGGCATAGAAATAATTCGACGGGATTTTGGTTTTCAAATTGCTAATCAAGTTGCTCGGCGGCTCGTCTTAGCGGCTCACCGAGATGGCGGGCAATCTCAGTTTGTTGAAGCGCCTGTACCAAAAGGAAATACTGCTTTCTCTTCAACTCTAGACTGGGCAGTTCAAAATATTGAACAAAAGATCGATGTGAATCAATTAGCCGATAAGGCCAGTATGACTCGGCGCACTTTTGATCGTCACTTTCGAAAAATACTCAACATGAGTCCGAAGGAGTGGTTGATACTACAACAGCTCGAGCGAGCAAAATCACTGTTAGAAATAAGCCAACAAAATATTGATCAAATTGCCTATCGTTCTGGATTTGAAACGGCTATGTCCCTTCGACACAATTTTAGAAAGCACCTTAGAATCTCGCCAACCGCTTACCGAATTCAATTCGGTCAAACGGCGTAAACAAGTGAATAGGCTGAATGGGTGGTAATTCTTATATCGAGTTCAGGTTATTTTGAGCTGTTTGCTGCTGTTGTCGAAGGCTTTGACTTATATACAGCAAAACTGAGTCTCGGCAAGCTCACTATGACGCGAGTGTTTTTTGTATCTAAATCACCATTAGCAACAACCGGCTGATAGGTTATTCCGGTTGAATCTAGTGTAATCGATTGAGCTGTTTCACCGCTATTGAAAATGACTAAATAATCTTGTGCAGTCATTGGATCAACACGTGAGAAAGCGAACATTGGATTGCCATCTTGATAAAATCGATCTTGATAGTGACCACGTCTCAATGTTTGGTGATCGCTTCTTAGTTGACTGAACTTAGCAATCGCTTTATAAATTGGATGATGTGTATCAAAATTCTCATCTGCGGTTGTTTTTTCAGTACCCATCAAGTCGTTGTCATTGTAGCTTATTACATTGGATGGAAACATATCTTCCCGTGCTGCGATATCGTTGCCGTCACCGGTGAACCCTTGTTCGTCGCCGTAGTAAACGACAGGGATCCCTC
>JAHRVB010000117.1 GCA_019090895.1 Kangiellaceae bacterium | reverse complement strand
CTTGCCGTCAACTGCATTATCAGACGCCCCTTGAGGTATAGAGGAAGTGAAAGACGACTCTTTAAGCCTATAGCTGCAAGGTCTATTGCTGAAAAAATCAAAAGTTATTGTTGTTCTAGCAAATAAGCTTGCGCGATTTTCCTGGACTACACTGTCAAAGAAAGGAACCCATAACTCCGCGATGCGCTCGACGACTCAAATTCCAAGTTAATAATTGAGCAGTAAATTATAATAATATTTTTAACAACGCAAAAGAAATCCCGCCAACGATTTAATCAACAATGAATCAAACGGTTCTGACTCTAGCAAACCTGACAAAGGAAAGAGGCCTCAAAGGCCAAGTCGATGAATAGGAGGTAGAGTTATCCTTAATCTCATTACGGCTCAGCGCCATCAGCGTGTGACACTGGAACCGGATATATACCAAAGCCGAATTTTATTGAAGAGCCCAGCAAGCGGAATGGATTGAACGTTGAAAGTAAAACATAAAAGATAGGCTCCGTTTTATTGTCAGGGATAGGGTGTGCATATATGTCCTCTATTATGCTAATAGGGGATTCGACTACCCGAACACCATAACTCTAACAAATTAAAGTGGCTGCCCTCTAGTGTAAACTTTAGCGTGCTCTCCTAAAACGACCCGTTTTCTCAAGGGGATTATTGTTGGCGCTTCAGTCAATATTAAGTGTCGCCCGATCATTAGAAATAGGTTACAAATAAAGTGGGATTAGTTTTTTAAATAGTGGCATTTCCGACTTGAAGAAAGCACAGCTTCACCAATAACGTTAAAATCAATTAAAGAGCCCATTTTTAATTAAATAGAGCCTTTGACAAACAATCATCAACATATTCTCTTAATAAGAAACTTCGCCAATGATAAAACCGATCTTGCCCAACAAAACGGATTAATAACGGTGAAATACTATCAATCCTTAATCGTTATTAAACATAACTTTAACATACACATTAAGTAAGCCTGCATAGAAAACATTTATTGCAAATTCGATACTGGTTACGTTATTCTTTCTTACGAATAAAGGCCTCATGCTAGCGCTGTTGTCCGGAACTATGTTTAGCACCTTACGGCATGAAGTCGTTATTGAGCCATCCATCTAATGTGGACAAAAACAAGTAAGGCAGCGATGACGCTGCTTGTTTTCCCCAGCATTTAGGGTTATTACAAAGCTATTTTAGGCGTAAAAAATCTACAATTAATAACTTAGAATAAGGACAATATTCACACATGCCACCATACATAGCCTACGCACTTTCATTACCATTTATATTTCTTGCTTATCCGACGCAAAGCTTTTCTTCAGATGCATATTTAAAAACCAAAACTTCCATAGGACAGGGGTTTTTATTCGAGCGTCAGTCAGAGTGCTATTTGGCTACACCACGACACGTGATTCAAAACGAGAAAAAACTATCCCTTTTGCTCGCTAATCGCCGGGAGTATCAAGCGACACTTTTTCACATTTTTGAATCGGACCTCGCTGTACTAAAAGTGGATGATTATAAGGCGTGTCGTCTAAAGCAACCCGAGCCTAAAGTACCACTCAGCGCACTTCTCAAGGTTTACCAAGAAGGTGTACTGAAGACCAAGCTTGCCGATGGCAGCACCTTACAAACTAAGGTCACAATAAGAGGGGTTGATGAACGAGAATTTCTTGAGATTCAGGCCATCAAAAAAATCAATCTTCTTAAGCAAGGTTTCAGTGGAAGTGTTCTTTATATTGCTGATCAACCAGCGGGAATTTTGTTGGAAGTAACGGAAGATAATTCTGGTATCGTCTTTCGACAGGACGCGATATGGAAAGAACTGGCGACCCATTTTCAGTATAAACACAAGCAAACGGCATCGGATAACGATGCTACTCTTTTTTCAACCGGTCAATTGAAGGGTCGATTAAACACGGGACAGTCTGTCGAACATAAGGCTGAGTGGAAACAAAACAGCCCTATCAGATTCATACAATCCAAACAAACTCCCAGACACCACCTTGAGCTATCAATCGCACAAAAAAACGGCAAGGTGCTTTACCAAAAGAGTATAGATACCGCTTACTCCTACGAGTTTACCTTTACCCCACCAGAAAGCGATGCCTATCTACTAAAACTAACGGGCAAAAAATCCAGTGGCCCCTATTCGCTTATTATAGAACAATGGTTAACTGATGCGGAGCTTAGAAGCGAAGGGAATATTATCGATACGGACATGCTGGTGACCGGAAAAATCGCCGCAGGTGCTGTTGCTGAATACCGCTTTGCAGGGCAAAGCAACAGCCCCGTAAAGTACTATCTCCCAAAACAGACCCCCAGACACAACTACTCGATTAGCATCCTAAACGCACGGAAGAAAGCCCTTTTGACGAAAAGCATAGATAGCGCTTACGATTATGAATTTGCGTTCACGCCTAGTGCCACCGAAATACACACTTTTCGGCTCAGCGGCACAAAAGATCATGGCCCATTCAAATTGACCATGACACAATTTGCCCTTGACAGCGAACTACGAGGTTCAGCTAATACCCTTAACGCCGGAGACACAGTCGATTCGAAAATTGCAACAGGAACAACAGCGGAATATATTTATAAGGGTATGGCTAACGCTCCAATAGAGTTTTATCTACCAAAGCAATCACCAAGACACTACTATTCGATCGCAATCATCGACAACGAAGAAAAAGTGCACCTTCAGAAGAAAATCGATACTGCCCACGAATATAATTTCGTATTCACACCACCGAATGACGGCGACTACAATATCAGTCTTACTGGTACAAAAGACCATGGGCCAGTGAAACTGGGGATTTCGCAATACGCCTTTGACTCAGATCTGCGCGGTAGTGCGAACACTGTAAGCGCAGGTGAAACAATTTCCACGAAAATTGCAACGGGTGCCACTGCCGAATATCGATACCACGGGCAACAAAATAGCCCAATTACACTGTTTCTACCTAAACAGAAACCCCGGCACCACTTTAGATTAAATATTACCAATGATGTCGGCAAAGTGTTGCTCAGCAAAAATATCGACTCCGCACATGAGTATAACTTTGCCTTTACACCCCAGGCCAGCGGAACCTATAAAATCCAAATGACCGGCACAAAAGACCACGGCCCCCTTACAGTGAAATTGGCCCAATACGCACTGGATGCCGATTTACGAGGCAGTGCTAATAACATCAATCCTGGAGATACAGTCGCCAACAAACTTGCCACAGGCGCTGTAGCGGAATATTTTTTCGCCGGGTTTGAAAACAGCCCGCTCAAATTCTATATCCCGAAACAAACTCCAAGGCACCACTACGATGTAACCGTTCTCGACTCCCGCGGCAAACCTCTCATGAAGAAAAATATCAACACGCAAAATGACTATGAGTTCGCATTTACACCCCTTACCAATACGAATTACTCGATTCGACTCGAAGGAACTAAGAGTCACGGAAAAATCAAATTCACACTGACCCAATGGGCACTAGATTCAGAACTGAGAGGTAGAACAAATACCGCTGAAAATGGGGCCACGTTAACCGGAAACTTAGCCACCGGCGCCGTCGCCGAGTACCAGTATTCCGCGATTGAAGATTCACCCATCGATTTCTATCTACCTAAACAAAACCCTCGACATTATTATTCAGCATCCATTCTTAATCAGAACGAGAGCATTCTTTTTACCAAAAAGATCGATAGTCAGTACGATTACGAACTCTCCTATTCTCCCCAAAATACTGGAATTCTAAAAATTCGCTTCACCGGAAGAAAGGGCCATGGGCAATTTTTGGCGGAGATAAACTGAATGCGCATTCTTACTCTCATACTAACAATGTTAACAGTACAAGCTTATGCAGCAGTCATAATCGATAAAGACTCAGTCAAAGAATCCTTTAGCGATACGATTAAAGTGTCTGGCAAGTTTTTAATAGGCCTACAACTAGCGAACACAACCAAAAAACGAAAGCTTCATATTCAATTCCCTAGGGCATCCACTGGTTTTCTCTGCATAGATATCACATCCATCGACGGAAAATATCATGGAAATATTAAGCACGAAATAACGCTACCCAAGACCGGACTTGAACTTATCGAGTTCAAATCAAAGTACGAAAACAAACTAAAAACCTATAGGGACAACGAAATTGCAGTACTTGCGACGCTGCGAAAATCTTGTGAATCCACAAACAACAGCACGATTTTACTTTCTTCTTGGGGGCAAGAATTATCGAATAAAATCATTCTTTTGATTAGGAGCAGCGCTAGAGCTGACATACTGCACCACCCTTCGATCAAAGACTCAAAAGTCTCATCAATATGCAAGAAAATCAAGGGTTCATATGCAGTAACTTATGACAAATACTGTGTACTTGAAGGCATGGACGTACAAAAGTCGGCCACCATAGAAATTCAGCGCCGAAACTTACAAAAGATTCCTCCAGCATTTATTAGCTTTAATTAATAGGATATAACCTATGAAGCGTATACTGTGGTTCTGCGCGATTTCAGTATTCGTGATTAGCGAATCCGTGCCCGATGAGCTGCAAGACCTGCCAGAAAAGAAAAACGGAAAAGAAAAGGTAAGATACGCACGCTATGTCGTATCAACATTTTGGTTATTTTTCATCATAGTTACATTACTCACTTTTTTTGCCTTCTACAATACTGTCACCGTATTCAACGT
>JAHRVB010000116.1 GCA_019090895.1 Kangiellaceae bacterium | reverse complement strand
GTTGATGAACATTTGTGGAAGGAATGATATTGCCATTTAAGTAGAAAGCGGAGAAAACAATCATTATTAATGTAATTGAAAAAAGCGTAATAACCGTGAGAGAAATAGGCCGACGAGATTGATGGGAGTGCATTTTATGATCGGGATGTGCGTGAATCTCTGTCTCTGCGGAATCTTTATCTGTTGCCGGATAGGCTTGAATAATTTCATCAACTTGCGCTGCAAAAGCAAAGCCTTTACCTCTAATCGTTTTAATAATGGACTGTTGTTGACCATCATCTTCAATCAGTTTACGGGTATCAGATATGAGCCGAGCTAATGACCAATCAGAAACAACTGCGTCAGGCCACAAGGTGCGGATTAGGTCTTCTTTAGTAGCGACATGGGGACGGTTTTCAATTAAAACGGCGAGTAGTTGAAGCATTTTTGGCTCCAGCTGACACGGTTTACCTTCATAACTGAGGCGTTGTTGACAAGGGAAAAACTCAAAACCGTCGAAAACGAATTTTCGATTGGCCAATAAATTGGATTTTATAGGCCTGTTTAAATGGGCTTCTTTGGACTTCTTTTCCATCTGCTCAGTAATTGGCTTGCGGATTAACAACTAGCATAACGTAACTTCTAACAAATCGGAAATGTTTTGTAGGTCTTTGATTATTATGATTTTCAAGCTTATTCAAACTAATTCACAATGGATTCAAGCAACCAGTTTTCAGTTTAATTAAAGTGACGTTTCTAAGCCGGACTAAAAGGCATGTGGGAGGCTACTCAGAGAATACATGTTTGCAATGGGACACTTTTGGTTCAAATCGAAACATCGCACCGTTACAAAAATATCTAACAAAGGAAAACAACAATGAAACTAAAACAAGCACTCGTGACATCGCTCTTTCTGGCAATAACATTATCCACGTCTTGGGGTCTGCAGGCTGAAAGCACCAAGAGCACCTTATCAGACAAGAAAAACAACCAAGCTAAAAGCCAATTGCATGTAATCGATGCAAGCAAAAATAAAACCAATCCGAGACTACGAACTAATCCTCCTCGAACGAAAAAACCGATTGGCTGTAAGGTGTTTGAAAATGCCATTCGGAATATTAGAACCGTAAAAGAAATGCAACGAGAGCTTTCGAATTTTGATGAGGAAACTATCAAAAAGTGTATTGTGAAATTCCGCAGGGACCCTCGTATCATTAAGCTCTTCGAGCAATGGAGCGAACTTCAAAAATAATTCAATATAGTATTTAACGACAACATAGATCGATAAAGGTTGCTTTCGTTAACCTTTATCGATAATTTTAAGAATGACTTTATACTTAAACAACAATGTTCTGGTTAACTCTACAACCGCTAAAGTCTTAGCCCATATATATTAGCGTTGCTAACGTGAATCTTAATAGGAACCAACTGATGTCAATAAAAACAGGCTCTTGCCTTTGCGGAAAAATCGAGTATCAAGTCTTTAACATCAAGCAAAGAATCGGTCATTGTCACTGTCAAATGTGTCGTAAATTTCATGGTGCGGCGTTTTCAACCTTCGGTGAAGTTGATGTTGAAAACTTTGACTGGCTTAAAGGCGAAGAATTGCTAAAACAGTTTCGAGCAGATAATCTTAGTCTAAGAAAATTCTGCTCTGAATGCGGTTCGAGTTTGGTATTCATCGCCGCCGGTCAGGAAGGGAAGAGTGTCGAGTTCACCCTCGCAACCCTCGACTGTGATATTGAGCAACGACCGGACGCTCACATTTTCGTCGACTACAAAGCGGATTGGTTCGAACTTGCCGATGAGTTGCCTAAGCACGGCGAAAACCGAGACCACTAAATATTTTATTCGAAATTAGCGGTCGTTATTCTCTCCTGATTTGATTCAGAATACTCTCGATGTAGATCTTTGAAGAATAACAGTTCTGGAATCTTAGCCGAAGCGCCATGGTAGAAACCGATCTCTTGGTTAAAATGCTCAGGGTTCTTGAATGTACCAAAAATAATATCAAATACAGGTAAATCGGAATAATTATAAGCATGGATGTTTTTAGCATGATGAATCGAATGACTCTCTGGTCGCTGAATAAAATATCCAAACCAACGTGGTGTATTTATATTAACATGCTGAAAAATCGCCAAAAACATTGTTATGTATAAGAACAGGCTTACAGCTTGCGCGCTTAAACCAACAACTAATGCAAGCGCAAGGCTTCCCACCAAAGTAAAACCAATTATATCCAGAGGACTAAAGTAGAAAGCACCAAAACTGTCTAAACGTTCAGCACTGTGGTGCATTTGGTGAAAAGAACGCCATAGCCAATTCGTTTTGTGCATTGTTCGATGCCAAATATAAATAAATAGTTCAAAAACCAATAACGCTATCAAGGTACTGAGGTAGAGGTTAAATTCGCTAAGGTCGAGCAATTGGTATTCAACGAGGTATTTGTCCCAAATGAGTGGCAAGTAGGTTGATAGGTAAAAATAGCCAAAAAAGACCGTCATTGAACGTAAAATCCAGCCATTTACTTTGGGTAAGGGCCTCGCTGGGAATAGATACTCTAAAAATATTAGCAAGACATAAAGTGATAATAATCCGAGAGATAATGGATCAAGTAGTATTTCCAGTGGCGTCGGCATTGTGAATGACCTCTTTTATTTTTGTCGTTTGTTGAGTATTCAATTATCTTAGAATCCCAGTTTCTTGCTTGGGAATTAGGTAACCATTCGATAATGAATCGGTAACCAGCGCTATTTTGAATAGAACAGTATTGTCTATGATGTTCCGAAAATTATCAGAGTATCGTCGTTTGGAAATTAGGGAGTAGGCAGAAATTTAAGAATTTAGACTGATGAAGATTATGCTATAACCTGTATTTATATTCGGTTACTCTTTAAAATTAACCAAATTATCAGTTACTTATGAACTGTTCCTCAAAAAAGTCTTAAATTTACCCCAATTTTACATAATTGCAGTTAAATTCTTCATCGCAATTGGTTATAGTGCGGATTGTCTGGGATTG
>JAHRVB010000115.1 GCA_019090895.1 Kangiellaceae bacterium | reverse complement strand
CCTAAGTTACTGATTGTGGAGGATAATTTCGAAATGCGGGTATTTATTAAACAAGTGCTTAATGATAGTTATCAGATTTTGGAAGCAAGCGATGGCAAACAAGGCTTTGACATGACGTTAGAGCATTCTCCCGACATTATAGTCTCTGATGTCATGATGCCGAATATGGACGGATTCCAACTGGTAGAGGCGATTCGAAGCGAGATGGCGGTCAGCCATATTCCTATTGTACTGCTCACAGCAAAAGGCGACCGAGAGAGTAAACTCAAAGGTCTATCTGATCTTGCTGATGACTATATTACTAAACCATTTGATGAAATCGAGTTAAGGCAAAGACTGAGTAATTTACTGGGTCTTCGCGCTATTTTACAAACGCGCTTTAGCCGAGGTTATTTGCAACCTGATTATCAACCGGGTTCAGTTAATTTAGACTCAAATCAACCGGAAGCTTTATTAAACACCGATATTACGAGAAAGCGAAAAGGTGAATTGCTTGACGGTCCGGTCGAGACGAATCTCCTTACGGATAAAGATCGTGCATTTCTAAAATGTTTCAAACAAATCATTGAAACGGATCATGGTAATTCAGAATTGAGTATATCGATGGTTTCCGACCAACTGGCAATGAGTGACCGTCAGCTGCAAAGAAAGCTAAAAGCTGTTTCTGGCTCAAGCTTTAGCGATTTATTGCGTGGATACCGGTTGGAGCGTGGTGGTGAACTACTCAAAGAAAATGCAAATGACCTTCAAGTAGCAGTGATTGCTGACCGCGTTGGATTTAATTCAAGTAATTATTTTGTGCGATGTTTTAAAGCTCGTTATGGTCAAACGCCTACTGAGTATCG
Organism: Kangiellaceae bacterium; assembly: GCA_019090895.1. Lineage (GTDB taxonomy): Bacteria > Pseudomonadota > Gammaproteobacteria > Enterobacterales > Kangiellaceae. Next base: position 3,512 of record JAHRVB010000115.1, on the reverse strand, counting down.
AACTGCTGATTAACTCGATTGTGGCGCAAACTGAAAGAATAAATAGAAATTATTAGGTTCATTTTTATTGAATTTCAAGACTGTGGCGTCACCGTACTATCATCTGTCGTCGGAGTACTACCACTAAGCCTTTGTTTTTAACAATAATATGTCTCAAAGAGAAATGAATCATAGAGGCTGTGTTTGTGATAAAAACTGATCATAATTGTTGCTCATAACAACGATCCTCAACAACATATTCATAAATCATCGTTTATTAAATCAATTCAATTTAAGTTAAATTAAGTAAAGTAAAGGAAGTTTAAGCAGATGCAGTTAATCTTTAGTCGTTTTTTCATCTTCGTGATTCTTATCCAAATGGTTGCTTGTGGTGGTGGTGGCCCCGATCCCGTTCCTGTCGCAAATGCAGGTCAAAACCAACAAGTCAAAGTAGGTGATGTGGTGCAACTTGATGCCCGTCTGAGCAGAGCTTCTACAGGTTCTCTTACATATTTTTGGCGAATTAATGAACAGCCTGTTGGAAGCAGCATTGCCATTTCTAACGCTGATAATGTCAATGCCTTTTTTATAACCGATCAGCAAGGCGAATATAAAATTGAACTCACCGTTACCGACAATAACGGGCAGTCGGCTACATCAGTAATTACCATCACAGCTGATGCAATCAACGAAAATTCGATACCGGTAGCCAGAATTACTGCCGATAAATTAGTTACTAATACTGGTCAATTAATCGTCCTAAATGGCGATACCAGTAGTGACGCAGATAATGACCCACTCAGTTATGCTTGGACACTGTTACAACAACCTGCGGCAAGCAACGCGGAGTTTTCTGCTGAAATAGCAACACAAGTGTCTTTTAGCGCTGATGCCGAAGGTTCTTATTTAATCGGTCTTAAAGTGTCTGACGATAATAGTAGCCATGAAACATCAATAGAGCTGACTCTTGATAATGGAAATCATGCACCGGTCGCCGTCGCAGGTGATGACCAAGTGATTACCTTGGGTGAAAATGTTCTTTTAAATGGTAGTGCCAGTTATGATGATGAAAATGATGCTCTGACGTTTGAGTGGTCGTTCGCTAACCAACCTGTGGGAAGTGGTTCGCAACTAAATAATCCACTTTCAGAGGATGCTAATTTTACTCCAGATGTCGCTGGTGATTATTTATTGAGGCTGCGAGTATCGGATTCTAATTCTTATTCAGAGTACGACCTTTTATTAGTCACAGTTAATGCGAACCAGCCTCCGACTGCCGTTGCAGGTGACGACCGCCAAGTTGAAACTGGGAAGACAGTCATCTTGGATGCAATCGCTAGTTCTGATCCAGAAGATGATAATTTAACCTATGCATGGGAATTTGTTGAAAAACCAGTGGGTCACGATACCACTCTACATTTTGCCGATACCCAAACACCAGAGTTCGATACTTACTTGGAAGGGATTTATATTGTTAAACTAGCGGTTAATGACGGGTATCAAGACTCTATGCCCGATACGATCACCATCGAATCAAAACGGAATCATTTACCGATCGCAGCAATCGATGGTGAGACGGAGCAACATGGTGTCGTCAATCAAAGAATCACCCTAAATGGTGCGAATAGTTCGGACCCCGAAGGTGTGGCGTTGATCTATCAATGGACATTGACTGCGGTTGAGAATAGTAGCGCAGTGCTTGAAAATGATACAGATGAGACAGCAAGTTTTACACCTGACCTCGCTGGGGTTTATTTAGTTAAGTTGGTGGTATCAGATGATTCGCAAGAATCACACTATGATCTGGTTAGGATTACGGTTTACCCAGCGGAAGAAATGGTAGATGTTTCGGTTAGCGGAACCCTGTTAGATCATGGGGACAATCCATTGGATGATATTTTAGTTTATCGTGAGGGTGCCTTTGATTCTGCTACCAGTGATATCAATGGCGATTTTACATTTGATTTTAAAGTGCCAAAAAGTATGCTCAGTTCGGTCGAGTTAGTTCTTGCTGATTCTAATCAGATTCCCCGAACTTTATTGTCGATCATTGAGTTTACCGAAGTTAATACGACTGTTGATGTCGGAGTGCGCAATCTTCCGAGATTACAGAGGAAAGATTTATTTCTATGGGCTTGTAACTCTTATTCTGGACCAGAAGATGTCGATGTTACGTTTAATTTAGCACCGTCTGAGTATGACGATATCCATTTTGAATACAATGAAACAATGACATTTACACCGCAAACGTTATCCTATTTACGTTATCTTCCAGCAACAGCAACCATTGCAATGAGTTCAGAAGCTGCGAAAGTGACCGTTGGGATTAATGATACTGAGTGGGTTCATCAATATCAGTTCAATGATGATACGCCTGATTCGAAAATAATCGACGTTTGCGATAAAGAATAAATTCGAGCTAGCCCATTATTCACCATTAGAATAATGGGCTAATGACCAACACTTTATCAAGGCAGAAGAAACTAGGGGCTGGTCGTTCTCACTTTTAGATGATTTTATTTATGTTATTTCTCTGATTTTAGGGGATTAAACCTTAAAAATAAGCCAAACCGGCTGCTAAATTGATATTCACTACGAATGCTTTATAATTCTCTGGTTATTACTCGAACAACTTCCATAAAAATCAGAAACTAAAGGACTATCTCATGAATAAAATAGTTGTAATACTCGTCGCTACGCTCTTTTTGATGTTAACACTTCCCTCGTTCGCTCATCCAGGAAAGACTAACTCTGAAGGGTGTCACACTGAGAAAGCGACCGGGAAAACTCATTGTCACGACGCGACTAAGAAAAAAGCAAAGAAAGCAAAAGAATCAACTTCTGAAAAGAAAGCAGCAATGAAGAAAAAATTGAAATTAAGTAAAAAGAAAGTTTCGAAAAAGAAAGAAAAAATGAGTGAAAAGAAATTATCGCCTAAAGAAAAAATGAAGATGAAAGAAAAAATGAAAAAAGCTAAGAAGGCGAAAATCAAAGCGAAAAAAAAGAGTGAGAAGTTAAAAAAAGGACATGAAGGATAAGTCCTAGCTAGAACGATTGTCGCTTCGAACTAATCGTCTTTCTTGCATAGACGATTGGTTCTTAATAAATTTTTTTACCACATTCGCATCCTCGATAGAAAATCAAAGAAGATAATCTACAAAAGTAATAGTTCTACTATTCACCAGAACTATAGTGCGCTATCCAACACCTGAATTCATTAAGTCAACACTTGAACTTATAAGAAAATAAATATAATGTGGTTACAACATAATTACTTATTAGTTCCTGAAAAAAGACAGAGAGGTTTATTAGGTGACCAGTAATACCAGTTTAACCGTCGATAAAAATAACTACACCAATACGACTGTAATCAAACAGAATTTAGCAAACGTTGAGGCAGGACAAGTCTTGCTTAAAGTCGCAGAGTTCTCGTTGACCGCCAATAATATCACTTATGCGACTCTCGGCGATTATTTGAAATATTGGGAGTTCTTCCCAACACAGGATGGCAATGGAATTATCCCTGTTTGGGG
>JAHRVB010000114.1 GCA_019090895.1 Kangiellaceae bacterium | reverse complement strand
GTAGGTCAGTCTATAGGCTGACAATGAACCTTCAGCACCGAGTCGGCCTGAAGACTGACCTACAAAGTCAAAAGATAAAGAGATTAAAAGAATTCACCGCAGAGGCTCAGCTTGCCCCGTGAAACGCAGTGGGTACAGAGGACACAGATAACTCCGAGAAAAGACTTGGTTGTTTTTGTGGGCTTGAACCAATGTAGGTCAGTCTTTAGTCCCAATTCAACGCAGCCCCCGTTTGATACTCTGTCACTCTTGTTTCGAAGAAGTTCTTTTCTTTTCTCATATTAGCTTGTTCGTCCAACCAACTGAGGGAGTTTTTTGCACCGGGAAATGGCTCGTCTATATTTAATTGTTTGGCTCTTCGGTTTGCAATAAAGCGAAATTGTTCAATATGGTCTTCGGCGTTATAGCCAAGAATAGGCTCTTGTAGAATATACTTTGCATAACCAATTTCGCAGGCTTCACTTTCGTCCCACATATCTCTAAGCCGTTGCTTATCCAATGTGAGCTGTTCTTCTTTTACAATTTCATTCACCACGCGAATACCAAAGGCGCTATGCAGAACTTCGTCTCTCATTATGTATTGGAGTTGCTCTGCGGTACCGGTCATTAATCCTCGTCGCTGCAATGCAAAGATGGGGCTGAAGCCATTGTAGAACCAACAGCCTTCGAACACGCCGGCAAAGAACAGATAGGAGTGAACAAAGTTGTCTAACTCGTCTTTATTGGTTAAATCAATATCCGGTCTTAGCACTGAGTTCAACCGACCATTGGCCATTTGTATTTTTGCGTTAATTTGCGGAACAACTCGGTAGCGATTATAGATTTCGCTTTGTTCAATACCGATGGATTCAATACAGTGTTGATAGGTCCAAGTATGCAGGGCTTCTTCGTAGACTTGTCTGGCTTGATAGATTTGTAATTCCGGTGCAGTCATTTTTTCCATGACTGCAAGACCGACATTGCGCATTGCCAAAATATCCGATGTAGTTAAATAAGCCAGCACATTTTCATAAACATGTTTTTCCTCAACGGTTAGCTTATGGTGATAATCAGAAACATCTTTGGTCATGTTGATATCTAAAGGCGTCCAATGATTTTTGTTGGCGTTTAGCCAGAAATTCCATGCCCACGGATATTTAAACGGGGCTAGCTGATTGATGTCACCCGAACCATTAATGATTCGCTTGTCGTCGACATTAACCGGTTTTAAGTCTGTGATTTGAATGGACGGTTGTCCTTCATCGGGCAGACTCTTTGACCGGTTAACTGCTTGGTTGACAGCTGGCTTGGGTGTATTGTTGTCTGATCTTGTTTGATTGTTCACATCGGCCTTGTATCTAGAAACAGTCTGATTGAACGCGGCTGTTGGGTCGTCCCAATTTAACATGATATTTTTTCTCCTAAATTAGTGTTGAGCTGGTCTATTGACAAGCTTCGCAATCGGGATCGAGTATTGAACAGACTTGAGGCGCTTCTTGAATCGAGGTGTCGGTTCGTTGCTCTGCATTTTTTCCATTTGGGTCGCACCGAGTGAGCGTAAGTAATAAGTGGTTTTTAGTCCTCGAACCCAAGCCAGCTTATAAAGTTGATCCAATCGTTTTCCTGAAGGCTCAGCCATATAAAGATTCAAGCTTTGTGCTTGATCGATCCATTTTTGTCGTCTCGCACCCGCCTCAATTAACCAGCGAGAATCAATCTCGAATGCCGTTGCATAAATCGATTTTATTTCTTCAGGGACACGGTTAATGTTTTGTAGTGAGCCATCGAAATATTTAATGTCCGCGTTCATCACTTCATCCCACAGTCCGCGTGTTTTCAGCTCGTTAATCAGGTAAGGGTTTACTACACTAAACTCACCCGACAAATTCGATTTAACATAAATATTTTGGTAGGTAGGTTCGATGGATTGACTCACACCGCAAATATTTGAAATCGTTGCCGTTGGTGCAATTGCCAAGCAATTGCTATTGCGCATTCCGTCTTCGACTACTTGTCGTCTTAAGGAATCCCAGTCGAGTTGTGTGTCTAGGTTAAGATCAAAATAATGACCTCGTTGCTCGCCTAAGTTTTTGGCAGAGTCAATGGGTAGAATACCTTGGCTCCAGAGTGAACCTTCAAAGGTAGAGTAACGCCCACGTTCTTTGGCTAGTTCACTCGACGCTTTGACCGCGTAATAGCTAATGATTTCCATGGATTGGTCTGCGAACTCAACGGCTTGTTCACTGGCGTATGGGATGTTTTGCTTATAGAGAGAATCTTGGAATCCCATGAGTCCTAAGCCAACTGGACGATGTTGCAAATTAGAGTGACGAGCTTGTGGTACGCTGTAATAGTTGTAATCAACAACGTTATCGAGCATGCGCATAGCGGTGCTTATGGTATGTTGTAGTTTCTCGACATCCAGTCCATTTTCATTGGTGTGCTGCGCAAGATTAATTGAGCCCAAGTTACAAACGGCTATTTCTTTTTCGTTGGTATGTAATGTAATTTCCGTACATAAGTTAGAGCTATGCACCATACCTTTGTGTTGATTGGTGTAACGAATATTACAAGGGTCCTTAAAGGTGATCCAGGGATGGCCTGTTTCAAAAATCATTCCTAACATCTTTCGCCACAGGTCCACTGCGTTGATTTTTTTACTGATGCGAAACTCACCTTTTTCTGCTTTCTTTTCATAAGCTTCATAAGCGACTTCAAATGCTCGACCGCATAGGTCATGTAGGTCCAGTGTTTCCTCAGGAGAGAATAATGTCCATTGTCCTTCTTCGCAGACCCGCTTTAAGAATAAGTCCGGAATCCAATTTGCGGTATTCATATCGTGAGTCCTGCGACGTTCATCACCGGTGTTTTTGCGCAAGTCTAGAAAGTCTTCGATATCAATATGCCAGGTCTCTAAGTACGCACACATTGCTCCTTTTCGTTTTCCACCTTGATTCACTGCCACGGCGGTATCGTTGGCGACTTTAAGAAAGGGAACAACGCCCTGAGATTTTCCGTTGGTGCCGACTATATTCGACCCCATACCGCGAACATTGGTCCAATCATTACCTAAGCCTCCGGCATATTTCGATAACATGGCGTTGTCTCTGAATGAATCATAAATACCATAAAGATTATCGGGTATTGTTGTTAAATAACATGAGGATAGTTGAGGTCTCAGTGTGCCAGAGTTGAACAGAGTTGGTGTCGAACTCATAAAGTCGAAACTAGAAAGTAGGTCATAGAATTCAATCGCACGAGATTCTCGGTCTACTTCGTTAATGGCAAGTCCCATGGCCACTCGCATAAAAAACGCTTGAGGTAATTCAAAACGAGTATTATCGCTATGAATAAAATATCGGTCATATAATGTTTGTAAACCCAAATAAGTGAACTGTCCATCACGCTCAGGCTTGATTGCAGCGGTGAGTTTCTCAATGTTGTAGCGTGTTAACTCTTCGTCTAGAAGTTTTAGTTCGACTGCTCTTTTTAAGTAGTCTGGGAAAAAGTTTGAATACGCCTGGTTCAGATCGATTTCGCCAAATGAATGCGAAGCCGTATCTACAAAGTTTGCTGTTTCAATGGTTAAATTTCCGAGTAGCAAGCGAGCGGCCAATTGACTGTAGTTTGGTTCTTGGTCGATGAGGCTTCGAGCGCTAAGTACTAACAGCTCACCAAGGTCTGACTCATTCATTCCGTCAAAACAACTCTTGAGGGTTGCGTCGAAAACGAGTTGTTCATTGATATCGGCAAGTCCGTTAGCAGCACGTTCTATTTGTTGCTTAATAACAGTATGAGTAATCGTTTTTGATTGTTGATTATTTCCTACTACGGAAACAGACTCAATCGATTGACTAACTTCTGAGCAGCCTGAGTTTTGTTCCTGCATTCTTTCCTGCGAACGTTCATTGCGATACAGCACATAAGCGCGCGCCACTTTTTGTTCACCCGCTCGCATTAAGCTCAGTTCAACCTGATCTTGGATATCTTCTATATGCAATATGCCAGAATCTGGCAGACGTCTAACTAGCGCTGTAAAAACTTGTTGGCTGATAGATTCCACGAGTTCATGAATGCGAGGTGAGCTTGTCGCTTGGCTACCTTCGACAGCGATAAAAGCTTTTGTTAACGCAACAGATATCTTACTGATATCAAACACAGTTCGCTTATTATTGCGTCTAATGACAGAGTAGTTTGCACCTTGTTTTGCTTTGTTTAGTTCTTCAGCTGATGGCGGTCGCAGGTTAGACTTAGGTGCAACAGATTGCTGCGATAGGTTATTTAGCTGATTTGTTGTTTCTAGATCTGGCTTTGATTCGAGCATGTTTTCCCTCTACTTGAGAATCTTGCTCGCGCAGAATAGGAAAAAGGGGATACCCGATTATCCATAGCCTTTACGCGAGGCGAAATGGTCAATATTGATGTCATCTTTAAAATTAAGTATCGGACTTAACAGACTCGTTGAGCTTGTAATACCGTTGCGCGACAGTGCTGGATTCTAACCAGCTTCCTTAGTTTTCAATGATTGTTTAAATTTCAAACGAAAACCCATGATATAGATGTGATTATCGTTTAGGGCACAATATAGAGTGTTTTAAATTCAAATACAAGGCAAAGTTTGCCACAATCTCAAAATAATGTTTTGTCTTATTTTAGTCAAACTAATCTAAAGTATAAGGCTATTTTGTCGACAATCTTGGCGATATTTGTTGATTTAAACCAGTAAAAGGGTAAAATTGTCGACAATCTAATGCCGATAAGTGTAGTTATTCTAAATAGACCTGTTATGACCCAATTTAACGAAAATCCAATAACCGCGGCTGATAAGACCTTCTTTCAGTTACGTTCGGATATTGTGGAAGGGGTTATTAAAGCCGGTAGTAAATTAAGTGAAGCGGAGTTATCCAGTAACTATCAAGTCAGTCGTGCCGTGGTTAGAGAAGCAATCAACCGATTAGAAAGCTGCCACTTGGTTGAAAGAAAAGCCAATATTGGTGCCAGAGTCGTGGCGCTCACTCCGGAAGGATTAGTGGAGCTTTATCAAGTCAGAGAATCTCTCGAAGGCATGGCAGCGAGATTGGCCGCAACCAATATGAGTGATGATGAAATTGCTGACCTCAATGAACTATTAAACACTCATTTTCAAACCGTCAAAGGTGGTGAAACTTATTACCAAGAAGCGGGCGATGTGGATTTTCATTACCGAATTTTACTGGGTAGTAAAAATGCGCATTTGATCTCAATGTTATTTGATGGGATTTATCATCTTACAAGAATGTACCGTGTTCAATTAGGTATGGCCGGGCCAAGAGTGACCACTGCGTTTGATGAACATCGACATATTGTGCAAGCGATTTCGAATAGAGATCCTGAATTAGCTGAAATACTCATGCGTCGGCACATTGCGTATACCCAAAAAAACTTGGCTGCCAAATTGAATGATTAAAAGATTAGAAGATTAAAAGAATTCACCACAGAGAGCACAGAGAAAAGACTTAGATGTTTTGGGGAGGCTTGAACCTATGTAGGTCAGTCTTTAGGCTGACAACGAACGTTCAGCAGCGTGTCGGCCTGAAGACCGACCTACAAAGTCAGAAGATTAAAAGATTAAAAGAATTCACCACAGAGGAACGGAGGACACAGAGAAAAGATT
>JAHRVB010000113.1 GCA_019090895.1 Kangiellaceae bacterium | reverse complement strand
AATATAAGTGATTGATTTAAAAGGTAAGTTGAGTTTTAATAGAAAATATCGGTGCGATATAATCCGCTTAAATGAATAGAATACCTGGTTAACTGTGTGAGTGTACTAAATTTATTTGAGGAATGTTTTCATCTGAAAATAGTACTGCTTGGAATATTTCGATTTGTCTCTCGTTGTTCTTTTAGGAAAAAGTATTCTAAATTGTTGTCGATAAAGTAGGGAGCCCTATTGATGAAGAGCGAATTAGGAAAAATACTCAAGGCCGTTCTATTTTTGAATATATACGGGTTTGTAATATTTATTGTGTTTTTTATATATGAGTGCCTAAAAGGAGGGCTAGCATTAAACGAGCTTGCTTTACTTATTACATCAAGAGGGGATATTTTAATTTCAGGTTTCATAGATGTACTATTAGCTCTTAATATTGCGATAGTCCCAATTTTTATTTTTGTAGTGTTGTACGTTAAGCTATTTCCTAATAAGCCTGAAAATACCAGAAAATTCATGGATATAATTAACAAAAAATCGGTGGTTGACGCAAAAGACGCGCAACACAATTGAGCATTAACACCTAAGAGAGAGCGTATGGATAAGGAAGTTGAGCTAAAAAAGATATTTCAGAAACTTCGGTCAGGAACCATTCCAGAGCAAGAGATTCTGGAGTTATCGAATAAATTGAATGAAAGTGATGTTGACTGGATGCTTTCAATCATCAAGGGATTAAAAGGTCCTGATGATTACTTCGGAGAGGATATCGAGCTGGAAGAGTCCGCTGATAAAGAAGCGGAGGTTATCGTAATAGGCTTTTTCCAGTTTGTTGATCTCGTGAGCGGATTGATAATTAAGTTGGGTGATTCTGGTATTTCAAAAGCTAATTCCTTTGATGGAGGGAGTTCAGAATATGTACCGTGGGTTTTTAGGTATTGTTCTGATATTCGTTTCCAGAAAGATATCAAAGATAATTTCCCATTTTTAGGCATATAGTGCTAATCGGGTAGCCGGAGGTCTCTAACCTCCAGCCCCCACACCACCCTGCATGCGGATCCGCACAGGGCGGTTCACTTAACTTATCCATTAGGATAATGAACTTTCATCCATCCATTTTTCAAAGAGAACAGGCCTTCCTTCACAAGATATTTATCACTAATCGCTTGATTAATACCCGGTGTTTTAGAACTTCGTCAAGGGCCTTTGCTAGTAACTCCACACCCCACCGCTGACTGAATTCGCACACCACGTTTCAATAAATTAACAACCTTCGTTCTTGGTTTTCTCCACTGCCGCCAATAGCACATTCGAACTCTGCGTCTTATCCAACAATCTAGATCAACACAATCTTGATAGGCATTAGCAATACCAAAATAGTTAACCCAGCCACGTAAATACAAACTTAGTTTATGCAGCTGATAACGCATACTCACGCCCCAATTTCGGTTCGTTAATATGCGCACTTGTTGTTTAAATTCGTGTAGTGTTTTCTTATGCCACTTGATATAACTACGCGTAAAAGTAAACCCCAAAAACTTACTTTGGCTTACTGCTACGACTTGGCTTTTCTCAGTATTGACGACTAACTTTAAACGAGTTTTAAGGTATTGAGAGACACTAGCAAGTACTCGTTCACCGGCACGTTTTGATTTCATTAAGATAATAAAATCGTCGGCGTAACGAGCGAACTGGTGACCGCGGCGTTCCAACACTTTATCCAGATTATCGAGTAAAATATTCGACAGTAACGGAGAGAGGACCGCCTTGCGGCACACCTTCTGTACTTGGTTGTAGTCTTCCTTTATCCATTATTCCCGCTCGCAAATAACGACCGATTAATGATAGAAGTCGTTTATCCTTAATATGAATAGCTAACTTCGACATCATTAAATCGTGGTTCACGCGGTCAAAGAACTTCGATAAATCAACGTCGACAGCGATACGCCGCTTTTGTTTAATCAGTCGATGGACTTGCTTGACCGCCTGATGACCATTTCGCTTCGGTCTAAAGCCAAAACTATTGTCTGAAAAAGTCGGTTCAAATATTGGAGAAAGCACTTGGGTGATAGCTTGTTGGATCACTCGATCAAGTACAGTGGGAATTCCTAGTAGGCGTTTGCCGCCATCGGTTTTTTCAATTTCCACTCGTCTGACAGGGTTAGGACGATAACTTCCAAGGCGTAGTTTAATCTCATATTGTTTCCAATGTAATTTTGACCACGCGAGAACATCATCAATCCGCAAACCATCGACACCTGGTGCCCCTTTATTTGCCCGAACTTATTTCCACGCTCGTTTAAGGTTGGGTACTGCCAATACTTCCTCGAATAGATGGTTGTTTAAGGCCGGTTGCATATCTGCACGCTGTGCAAAATAATCACCGGTCGGTGTAGTTGAATTGTTCAAGTGAGACATGACTCCTCCTTTGGTTAAATGTTCAGGCCTTCACCATGTCCCATCCATTACGATGGGCGTTTGGCTACTATGCCGTCGGCTGACTTCTGCTTAATCACGACTAGAATCTCGCCCAATCGCGCTATCGGTTTCCATCTAGTTCGCTCTCTTTGGTTGATGGAAGCCAAAGAGCCAAGACACGTTTAAACCGGAGTCTCATCGGTTGCTTACCGATCGCTTGTTGAGCAGTTCTCCCCGAATAAGAGTATTAACTTTCCTTGCGCAACTACATCATTTACGGTGGCCGTTAAATCACATGGCTTCATCGTCTTGTACCCAAAGCACTTCGTGGGGCAGGCTCTGCCAACTCGCCTCCAGCCTACGCCTCATATGATGTTCTTGTTCATTAGTTCGCAAGTTTGCTAGCGGCTTCCTTCGGACTGCTCCTCGCGGATTAGCCCTTGCCATTCGCTAGTAGTTATCGTCTAATTACATCAACGTGTTCGACGGTGATTTTCCTACAGAGGACTTACACCTCATTAGTTAATACCCATGTCGGGCGTACACAAGGGCCAGCCGCTGTGGCCAGCGTTAAATTTATGAAGATAATTACGAATATTATTCGTATTGTTCACACTGTCTGCAATGGCAGGAAGCGAATCTGTAACATTCAAGTGGCTCTATTCGTCTCTATCTACTAAAGAGTGTATTGCGACAGCTCAGAAAATATTAGAAAAATATCCAGAAATCGCAGAAATAGAAAATCTCGCAGGTGTTTCTCTGGTTGCGACTGGGAAGTATAACTTTATGGTCAATTGCTTAGAGCAAGAAAAAGTTGTACACCTAATAACAGCTAAACAAAGGGATGCTTCTCATGACCTAATATTGAAGGAGCTCATTTTAGCATATGAAGAATTTAACAAATAAAGGCATGCGACTAAAAAGGCGTGCCTGCTTAAAGCGTTAGGCAATTTAATTGATAATGAGGTTATAAGTATGAAAAACATATTTTTGTTTATCGCATCAGTAGTGTTGGCTAGTTGTGCTACTCCATATAAAGTGGATAAAAATGATCCAACTGCATTAGTCAAATTTAATTTAACTAGGAAACTAGGCCCGAACACTAGCGATAAGGTTTTCACGTATGTTTATATAAATAATTCAGAGGATTGTGCAAAAAATTATCTATTAGGAAATCTCAATCATAAAAATGAAGATAATAAATCTTTTTCTGTAAGCATTGAAGCCGAAAATCCTGTAGTCATAACCTTTCGCACAGATACTGTATGGGCTACTAACTATGCATCAATAATATTTGAGGCCAAAACAGATGCATCTTACCTTGTAAATTATAATAGCCCTTCACTGTTTGACTTCTATCGCACTTCAGGTAATTCTCTAAAACCTGTACAAAATTTAAAAAAACCGAAGAAAGTATGCCGATTTTAGCATGCATGTTGCCGGATTGCTTTTTCGCTACGCTCCAAACAAGCCGCAAATTCGTGCGTTATGCAAAACAAGGAGTAATCTATGGAAATTAAATTAGCACATGGGCAGAGAGAGATAAAAGATTGTTTCTCTGTAATGTCTGAATTAAGGCCTCATTTGTCAGAATTGGAATTCGTTGATCAAGTATTAAGAATGAGTAATAATTTTGGTTATAAATTGGTATATGCTAAGACAGATTCAATTAAAGCAGTAGCTGGATTTCGAATTTCAGAATGGTTACATACTGGAAGATATTTGGAAGTTGACGATTTGATTACAACAGAAGATGATCGCTCTAACGGTTATGGAAGTGTTATATTTGATTGGTTGGTTGAATATGGCAAGAAGGAAAATTGTAATCAGCTAAAATTGGTTTCAGGCGTAGCTAGAAGTAGGGCGCATCAGTTCTATGAAAGAAAAGGAATGAAATTCGAGGCAAAGTTCTTTTCTATAAGTTTGTGATTTCGAATTAAGTTCTCGAATGGAGAAACCGCGCATAACAAGGCGTTCAACCTCGCAAACATAAACCCCGTTTGCTGGAACTTCCTCATTTCTGGTCTTTGTGCCTGCGCTTAGCGCGGTACAAATGCCATAAATAAGTCGGTCCGGTTAACTTGGCGTTAGATTTCTCTGCAATTTGGATATGTAGGTGATTATGAATAATGGATCAATTAAATCGCTGTGGCGTTACCCTGTTAAGTCGTTGCTGGGAGAAAAAGCTAGTCGACTAGATCTTGATTCTAGAGGCGTTGTTAATGATCGTCTCTATGCCGTATCAAATGAACAAGGTAAGTTTGGAAGCGGAAAAGACACCCGAAGATTTAGGCGGATTGATGGTTTATTTTCATTAGCAGGTAAAACCACTGACGATGGTGTTTCTATTGAATTTCCAGATGGTGTTATGCTTACCGACAAAGACAGGGATATTGACGCCAAATTAACAGAAATTCTTGGCCAGCCGGTTATCCTAAGCCGAGAGGCAGATATTTCGCACTTTGATGACGGGCCAATTCATATACTAACAACTAGATCTTTATCAAAGCTCCAAGACGCTTTACCTCAGATCGACATAGATGAACGGAGATTTCGGCCAAATATTGTTATTGACGTGTCACCAGATGCTAGTGATGAAGATTTAGTTGATAAAGTTATTAGTATTGGTGAAGTAAAGCTAAAAGTGACCCACAAAACAGAGCGTTGTAGAATGATTACGTTGGAACAAAGTGAATTGAACCATAGCCCAAAAATTCTCAAAGAAGTATTTCGTCGCTTCGGATTAAACTTTGGGATTTATGCCTCTGTTATCAACCCCGGTTCAATAACTTTAGGTAGTAGCGTTAAACTATCGAGTGAATAAATCTAATAAAAACAGGCAGTCGGATTCGCTAACGCTCTCTCGTTGCTGTTGGCGTTAGCTTTCAAATATGACTGAACGAATTAACAACCCTGAAAATATCACTCAAGAAGAAATTGATACTATTCTTGCTGATGGAAAGAAGCCTATCATTCAGTTTTCTAAAGATAGTTATTTGCCTTCTCTGCTCAAAAAATTGGATAGCCTATGCGAAATCTATGGTGAAGAGTTGGAAGTAAGATTCTATGGGCATTACGGGGGAGCGTTTAATGCGAAAACTCTTCTCAGCGTGCCTCATGTAGTCAATTTATCAGTTGATTGCTTGCAGCATATTGAAAGTCATGAAGAGATAGGGAAACTTCAGAATTTAAAGTCACTTTCATTTGGTGTTTATTATTTCGAAGACAAATCGTTTTTATCCCTGCTAAATTTGAAGGCTATCAATAGGCTTGTGCTTGGTGAAAACCACAAGAAAAATATAGACCTCTCTTACTTATCTCAGTGCGAAAATATTAAAGAACTATATGTTGTTGGCCACACAAAACATATAGATAGATTGGCATCGTTACCCAAACTAAAAAAACTGTCACTTGGGTCAATCGGAAAGAAGCAGAACTTACAGTTTGTAAACAAGATCGATAGGCTCGAATCACTGACATTGATATTGGGAGGCCGAGAGTCATTTGAGGAGGTCATTAATCCTAACCTTAAAAAAATTGAAATAATTCGTGTAAGAGGTCTTAAGAGGCTTGGCGATATCAGTCGCTTTCCGAAGCTTTCATATCTGCAAATTGAGGATCAAATTAAACTTAAGAAAGTTGATTTTTCAAAGCCACTTCTTGACCTTGAGGAATTTAAGGTAATTACATGCAAGAGTCTCAAGCTATTAAATGGTCTTAATAAATTAGAGAGCTTAGGCAATATGAGAATTTACGCTACCGATATTGATATTAATGATATCCTTAATTCAGAACTTCCAAAAAATTTAAAGGTATTCGCTTTCTATACAGGGAAAGTGAAAAAGGACAAAGAAATTAGAACAATATTAGATAGCAGAGGTTTTAGTGAATTCAGCTAAGCCCAGAAAGCTAACAAGCGTGTCAATTGGGACTGGTTTTTCGCTGACGCTCCAAACGCGGGCGTTATTATCCTAAAGGAAAAGTGTGAACCAATAGAGTAAACTAAAGTTTTTATTGCTTCGCTTGCATTATTGGTTAGTTTGTCTGGAATTGTTAGAGCAGGTTACTATCTGACGAAAGAATATTTGGGGTCTTACGCTTTTTGTCAATCAGAGCATTTTATCGGAGTAATATTACGTTTGTTCTGGGCCTGAGGTGCGGGTTTTGTCAGTTTTCTATTTCTCATGTCGCTGCGAAATGACATGCCAGCAAAACTCAATAGAGCTTTATTGACATTAGCTATTATTTTTACTGCACTTTGTGTGATTTATTATTTGGTTACATTCGTGCTAGTTTTAAGCGGCGGGTCATAACCATTCATTGGAATCGACGCCAAAAACGCGCGTCTCAATTTGGCCTCATTTTCGATAAGGACACATCATTGAAAGTTGTAGAAATATGGAATGCTGAATATTATCGTGATGGTGGTTCATATTGACTATAATCTGGCTGTCTATTAATTTGAAATTGTTAGAAACTACTTATTGGAGAGGAGTTGGTGAGCATTAATAGTTTAAAAGATATTGGACTCGGTACGAAAATTGAGGTTATGGATCAGGGGACTGGGCAAGTAGTGGTTCTTATTCACGGATGGCCAATCACACCATATCATTGGCGGTTTATCTTGCCTGCTCTTCATAGGGCAGGTTATCGGACATTATCGATTACTTTAAGAGGTTTAGGCGGTCAATCTGAAGGCGCAGGAAATTTGGAGAAATCCACTATTGCTAATGAAGTGAGACTACTTCTAGACAAATTAGAAGTTGCTAAGTATGCCATTATCGGTCATGACTGGGGCGGTACTATTGCCTATCTATTATCAATAAGAAATCCAACAGAGTGTAAGGCTCTTATTGTTGAAGAGGAAATTTTTCCAGGAATTGATGTAGACATTCCCCATCCTGGATCTGAATATTATCCAAAATGGCATGGGCCTTTCAATAGAGCTATAGGACTAGCAGAAGAGTTAATTCAAGGAAGAGAAGCTATTTACTACAGGAAGTTTTTGCTTGAAAGCGCAGGTAAGAACAAATTAGACGATAGAGCTATATATGAATATGTATCCGCTTATACTATGGACCAAAATATAGAATCTCAATTGGGATATTCGCTTGGCTACTACAGAACATCAAAGCAAGACTCTGAACAAATCAAGTTAAGTATTGTCAACTCACTTGATATTCCAATTTTGGCTGTCGGTGGAGAATTTGGCATGGGTAAGGCAGTAGAACAGGGTTTAAGGAGAATCGGTAGTAATCTAAGTGGTATTGTTTGTGAAGGTGCAGGACATTATCCCATTGAACAAACGCCCGAGTTTTGTGTGCCGAAAATAATTGAGTTTTTAAAAGTTTCATTCAATATTTGAGCATATGATTGACCCCGTTCTATCAAGAATATGAGTATCACGTTTGGCGACAATGTAAAAGTTTTGTCTAACCAATATCCGGCTGATAATACGAAACAATCACGAATAGGGTTTAATGAGATGTTGTTTAGCTATCGTTATAGCAGCGTCTAATAGAATCCTAACTAGAGTCTATATCTGACGTCCTTGTGACTCACAAGACTCAGACAATCCTAGATTATTTTCAGAGGAATAAAATGACAACCGAACTTATGTCTTACCTACCCGAACTAATATCCGTAAGCGTGATCGCTATTTTTATGGCAATTAGTCCAGGTGCCGACTTTGTAATGGTCACTAGAAATAGTGTTTTTTATGGCCGTTTGGCTGGATTGTATTCTTCGCTGGGCATTAGTCTAGCGATTTGGATACACGTGGCTTATTCTATTGCAGGTTTGGCGATAGTCATTTCCAACTCTATTGTGCTTTTCTCGATTATTAAATATCTTGGTGCTGCTTATCTAATTTATATTGGATGGAGGACGTTCCGTTCAACGGACAACTTGGATGTTGGTGAACAAACTAGTAAGGTTGAGCTATCTAATTTTTCTGCATTTAAGATTGGTTTTGTTACCAATGCGTTAAATCCAAAGACAACAATATTTTTCCTTAGTATATTTACTCAAGTCGTAAATGCAGAAACGCCATTATGGTTGCAAGTCGTTTACGGTGTGATTATCTCTATTGCGCATTTAGTTTGGTTTGGGGCGGTGTCGTTATTCTTGAGCCAGCCGGTTTTGTTAAGAAAGTTTCAATCATATAAGCGTGGTATTGAGAGAGTTGTTGGTAGTCTACTGATAGGTTTTGGAATTAAGGTTGCTACCACTAGTAATGGATAAAGCTGCTTAATTGATAGAGTAGAGTTACGCAGACTGCGTATCCGGAATTATGTTATTCATTCCTTAAAGGAATATTTTTGTATCATTTAGTTGATTGTCAGCCTGAAGACTGAACTACTATTGATAGTTGTAATATTAATTTTGAGCGGTGTAGTTCATCTTTTTAGAACGGAAATTTATACGAAACCTAAGGTGTTCCTTCTTTTCTAATAGATTGATAGGCCTGTTCAAGATCTTTAAGGATTATTTCTGCATTAGGGGTCATTTTAGAGACGACAAAATAGACACCATATTTCGAAATGTTACTTTGATTGAGGTCAGAGATTTCTAACCTCGTTAATACTTTAGTCGCTGGGCCTTTGTATGTTAGAAGATAATCGGCACGTCCCGCTTTTAACATTTTAAAGGCAGATTCTTGACTACTGGTTTCGTAATTGATGATTTTGTTATTAGGGTCTTTGATAAAGTTGGTTAACCCGCCATAGCTGTAACCCAAAACGCTAATGATTTTTTTATTTTTAAGATCTTCTTTAGAATTAATGGGTGGTTTTTTTCCGATAAAATATGATTGTAAGCTGATCTCTAGAAGTTTCGAAGGTCCTATGAGAGTAGTTCCTTTAAATTCTGGAAGAGTCGTTAGTCCAACCCAAAGATGAAGTTCCCCTGTGGCAATATAGTGAGCCATTCGTTTGGTGGGATAAGAATGAGCTGTCCAACTATACCCCGATTTTTTCATCACTTTATCGGTAAGTTTAATTAGAATTCCGTTTGCTTGTCCTGTTTTGTCAGTATAAAAAGCTGGAGGAAACTCTATATAACCCACTTTTATTGTTTGTTTAGCAGTTGCAGTACCGGACAAGAGTAAGACGGCAATGACAGAAAGATAATATTGATGTATATGGCTCAATGCTGGTTAGCCGTTATTGTTTGAGAATTCATTGGTAATCATTGCCTTTGTTCTTTTTAGCTAAGGATAGCTCACTCTAATTAATAAGAGGTAAATCTAATTTTAGACGTTATTCAAGGGAATAGTGCTCTATCAACGCTTAAATGTCTGCCGGTAATTGCTTGGTGTGTAACTAGAAACTTTCTTAAATGTCCGTCTAAACGCCGCATCATCTGAAAATCCCAATCGCTCACCGATGACATTTATGGGAGCGGAACTGTATATTAAATGTTCTGAAGCTTGGTGCATTTTAATGGATCTCATGAAATGAGCGCAGGATAAATTAACGTTCGTTTTCACCTTACGTGAGAGACTTCTTTCTGTTTGGTTGAGCGCCTTTGCCAATTTCGAAATAGTCAGTTCTGTCGCCGGTGTTCCTTCAACCCAAACGTATATTTGCCGCATCAATGGATCTTTCAATCGGATTAAACTGATATTTTGAAATGGGTGGTTCGATGTCTCTGGTCTAGGAATTACCATTAAATCAATTATATCTCTGAGGATCTGCTGACCGCAAAACTCGCTAATCAGCGCTTCAGCAATGGGTAAATATCCGTTTACCCCCGAGGCGGTTGTATTTTGTATCTCGAAAATACACGTTTGAGTAAAACGCCAATTAACTTGGGGGTAGGATTGCTGAAGGTAGTCCTCTAACCACCAGGTAGAAGTCGCTTCTTTACCGTCAAGCCGACCGGTCTCTGCAAGTAAACTAACGGATGAGCAATAGGACCAGATCCCTGTATCTTTTGGCAGTTGTTTTAGAGCGGACAATAGAGTGCTGTAGGTTTTATTGGCGGTATTTACTTTACCTTCAGCATCTGTCCAGTAGCCCGGCAGTAAAATTGCGGTCAAAGTTGAGTCTACTATGGTCGTTTGTGGCGTAATAGAGAAGACAACGTTTCGATTACCCATTGTGACCGGAACAGGCTCAAGGTTAACGCCTACCCACTGAATTTCGAATATCTTTTTAGCACAGCGTTTGTTGGCTACTTCTATCATCTCAGCAAAAGCAATCAATCCAGAGACTACACATCCGGGAAATACCGTTAAACCGATTTTCATACAGTTGACTCTCTATCCTTGTTCTAACTTAGCACTTATTTAGTTTTATTCTACCGGTGGCTAAAATGGTATGGAATACGTCCATTCTTGCCATGTTAATAGTCTGCCGTTAAAAATACAATGGTTATATCTTCAATAAAGGAGCCAAGAGTCATGAAAGTTACCCAGTTACGCAATGCGACAACCGTTATCCACTCCGGAGAAAATGTTATTTTAGTCGACCCAATGCTCGCGCCAAAGGCTGCGATTCCTTCATTAAAATATTTGACTAAAAATAGACGCCGTAATCCGTTGGTTGAATTGCCGGATGAAACCGATGAGATATTAAAGGAAGTGACCCATTGTTTAATCACCCATTGTCAGAAAGGTCATTTTGATCACCTTGATCGAGCGGGTGCCAAGTGGTTAAGAACAAATAATATTCCTGTTTATTGTTCGGAACAAGATGCCGAGTTCATCGCCAATAAAGGTCTAGATGTACACGTATTGAAGCCTAGTGAAACAAATGGTTTTTTAGGTGGAACGATAGACCTCATACCCTGTGTCCATGGCCAAGGGATTATGGGGAAGTTGATGGCTCATGGCTATGGTTTCGTGATCAGACAACCCGATGAACCCAGTATCTATGTCACCGGTGATACGATTTTGACCGATGAAGTACGTCGCTGTATAAGCAATGAAAAACCAGATTGGATTGTATTGCCTGCTGGTGGAGCTCGTTTTGATTT
>JAHRVB010000008.1 GCA_019090895.1 Kangiellaceae bacterium | reverse complement strand
TCTTGATCACCCGCTTGAGAAAGATCTTTGAAAGGCAACACCGCAATTGAGTTATTACTAATGACTTCCTCAGCAATATTGTTTGAAGACTCTAGAGCTTTTGACCGTTCATTTGAAGCGACTACGGACTGGTCATTCTCGTCAGTGATTTGAATTGAATTGGAGTCATGCCTTATTTGTTGCAATATGCCCATCGCTAGAATAGCGACAATCCCAACAAGTATTAAAACGTCCATTTTGGATGTAACGGCAGTGAGTTCTTTATCTGATAATAATTCAGTTGGTTTAACACCTTCTGGTGTCATTTCAAAAGCCCAGGCCAATAATAAAGCGATGGGGAAACCGATTAACAGACCAGCGGTGATAACGCTATCGAACCATTCGGGCAAATTAAGCGACGCTTCTAGAGTACCGGCCACTTGCATCAGTACCCACCCAACAACAGCGTAAATTCCAGCAACCCTAAATACGTTTCTTCTTTTTAGTTCACTGATAAAACTCATAAGTCATTATCCTTTTTTATTATTAGTAGTTTCTTCCATTGGGTGTTAGTCCGTTTCCGTTTAGATATGAAATAGACGTTCAATCGACTTTCTGCAGTAAAGACAATTAAATATTTCTTATTTTCTCGATATTTGCTCCACTCATTCACCACAACAAAAAAAGCCCCTCATCACAATCTGCAATGAGAGGCTTTCTTAAGATTATTAAAAATCCATTCTAGAACGGAATATCATCATCAAATGAATTATCAAAATCAGCAGGTTGTGGCGCTGGTTGCGCCCCTGGCTGTGGTTGATGACCCGGTTGTTGGAAGTTTTGCTGTGGCGCTTGTTGCTGTTGCTGAGGTCGACCGCCGCCACCCATTGGCGCACCGCCGCCTTCTCCGCGACCGCCAAGCATTTGCATGACACCATTGAAACCATCAACAACCACTTCCGTGGTATAGCGATCAGCGCCTTGCTTGTCTTGCCATTTACGAGTCTGTAATTTGCCTTCAACGTAAACTTGCGAGCCTTTATGAAGGTACTCACCAGCAATTTCTGCTAATTTCCCGAAAAACACAACACGGTGCCATTCAGTCTTTTCTTGCATTTGGCCAGAGTTCTTATCTTTCCAGCTGTCACTAGTAGCAATGCTGATAGTCGTGATTGCTGCGCCGCCAGGCGTGTAACGAACCTCAGGATCTTGCCCTAAGTTTCCAACTAATATAACTTTATTGACGCCTCGAGTGGCCATGAACGAACTCCCGTTAAACTTTCTCTTTAATCTAGCCGGATACTATATGAGGCTAGTGTATTTTGATCAAGGGGGGATTTTATCAAACTGGGGCATTAACTGCGATAAGGAATGGAGTTATTGGGGAAATAAATGGCATTTCCTCACATTGATGCTATTTAAGATGAGTTTCTTGGCAAATGTATGAAACAAGAAACATTCTTTTAGATAGTGTCGTATTTCTATTTATGGGTATCTATCTCTTCTCAAGTAATTGATTTGTATATACTTTGACTGTTTCATAGCGCTTCGCTCTAACTGCGACCTTCTTTTTAAGAACCAACCAACAGTAGTCGCTCTTAGGCAATAGGGCTTTACCATTGAAGACCTAATTCGTTTCGCGCAAAGTATCGGGCGAAAGTATGTGCTTAATTGGAGCGCTGCAGAAAACATACGCTGAGTGGGTTACAGTACTATTATCGATTAACTAGCTATCCGCTTTTTCCGATACCTCATGAATTTCACAGTACCGTTAGTAGCCACTTGGGCGGAGTATTTCTTTATGGTTCTGCCCAGCAGCCTAGAGCAGCCCGACATGCCCAGTCAATCGAAAAGTGAAAAAGCTGTTTGAAGCGTAGCGAGTTCTTTTTCACCGATTGGCACTTCGAGCACATCGGTCACAATTTTAAAAAGAATATATATCAAGAAAGTACACTCTAGCTCGTTTTAGCGATAGAAGTTTTTGGTACCTTTTGCCTTCTAACAAAGGTACTCGCAGTCAGAGCCCTGCGAAACACTATTTAACAATCAGAAATAAATCCCTTAGTTCTGATCTAAAAATGATACCCAAAGCCCAAATTCAATCCATCAGTATTTCCCGCCTCCTCACTCTGCAACTGGTAATCCATTTTAAAGACCACTTGTTCAAAGGGATAATAGTTAACCCCTAATTTGGATTGATTTTGGGTGACTTCAGCATGAGTTGACCATTGGCTGTGACGGGCAAATAAGCCCCATTGCTCGTTAGCCTTCCAAGATACTTCGGCATAGCCGCCGTCTTGCACATGACGATCAGCAGCTTCGGCTAAGTCACCATCGAGATCCCACCTTGCATAAAGTGCTTTTAGGGTAAAGTCGCCCACTTGATAAATACCATGGCCACCTAACAAGGTTGCACCGTCGGCATAAGAATCTTGGGCACTTTGATCGAGATCTGGTTGGTATTGTGCGTAGACGGCTAATTCTAATCCTGGTATTGCGGTGTATTTCATACGACCAGTGACAGCTAAATCAAATGCATCGGCAAATGAGCTCTTTTGTTTGCCTCCTTTAATATCAAATGGATCGGCATCGGAGCCCTCCGCCGGGTCATCGGTTTTTAACCCTTCAGTGATATAAAGATCCCAACTGAAACCGCTATCGTAATGAGCATTTAATCCAACACCGGCGGACCACCATGTGGTTGGAATGATGGTTTGCTCAATCACCGGTCTTTCCACACCATAAAAGGCAGTGGGTTCATGAGTTTCATTAATGATGCCAAGCGGCATTAACATCACACCGGTCTTAAGCTGATACTCATCGGTCAAATCCATTTCGACATAAACTTGTTCCAACTCAACAGCTCCACGACTGCCGTCACTTGCAATAATATGTTCTACTTCTAACTCTGCAGTAAATCTTGCCCAGTCATTAAATTCGTAACCAAAGAAAAGCACCATCCGATGCATATCTAGTTCCCGAACATCTTCACCGTTAGAATCTAGCGCATTGTAATGTAATTCACCATAACCGCCGATAGTCGTGCTGTTTTGCTCGCCTGCGCCCTCGCCTTTTGCTTCTAACGCATTGGCGAGCATTTCAATTCGTTGCTCTAACTCTTGCTCTTTGGCTGTTGGTTTTACTATCGATTGAGCTATTGGTGCAATAATTTCTCGCTCTTGTTCTTTTGCTTCTTTTTCGCTAAGT
>JAHRVB010000112.1 GCA_019090895.1 Kangiellaceae bacterium | reverse complement strand
ATATTGTTTGGCGCTATTCTGCTTACGCTGAAATGTTCATCGGTTATTTAATCTTTAAAGCCGGTATGGGAGCTTCAGAAGAAAGCACTGCTGAAGTTGAAGAAACTGAACAAAACAATGAGAACGCATAGCCGTTAAATTTTTTATTCTAGTCCCTCCAATGTCGCGTTCAATAATTTAATATAATGAAAAAACGCGGCATTCATACCAGACAGTGCTCTGAAAGCTCTGCTTACATGTGGCTTTTTTTCTCTGTTATTCCTGATAAAGAACATCCGTGTTTAAAAAGTTTGGCTTAATACCAGTCCTTCAAAATTACAGACCTAATTACACTATGATAGAATCGCCGCCTCATTTCGCTTATCACGATGCATTATTATGTGTCTAATAGATATCGTCTATTTCAAGGAGCTACATCATTTCAAGTTCAAACGCCAATTCTATTGTCATTCTCGATTTTGAAACAACCGGCCTATCTCCAACAATGGGAGACCGCACAATCGAAATAGGAGCGGTTCGAATGGTCGATGGAAAAGTCAGCGAAAGTTTTCAAGCGTTGATGAACCCTGGATTTAGAATTAGCGGTTTTATTGAAAGTTACACCGGAATTACCAATCAAATGCTTGTCGACGCGCCAAGTTGTGAATCAGTGATGCGAGACTTCGCTGATTTTATTGGCGATGATAACCTAGTAGCACATAACGCATCGTTTGATCAGCGGTTTTTAGATGCAGAGTTCGAAAATATATCACAAAGCTACTCAGGTGAATTTGTTTGTTCGATGCTGATGGCCAGAAGAATTTATCAACAAGCACCGAACCATCAGCTAGGCACTCTAATTGAATACAAAAATATACCATCAACGGGTGAGTTTCATAGAGCTTTGTATGATTCGGAAATGACTGCCAAACTATGGGTGAAAATGCTAGACGATATAAGAAATGATTTTCAAGTAAGAGACCTAACATTCAAGCTCGTTAAGCGTGTTACTAAAACAGCTAAGAAATCTATTCCAAGTTTTTTCGAACAGTGGAATTTAAGGAACTCTTAAAATAGTTAACAACTCGCTAAAATAATTCTATTTCATTTTCCTTATCTTTATCTTCTTTTGAAGAAGTGAATAATAGCTCACCGTCCATCGTTTCTGCAGAGATACCGGTATTTTTATCGGTGCCGTCGCCCGCCTTATCACTGCGTACTTCGGCTCTTCGTGCTTCGTTCCAGCTTTCATCTCCGACATTAAAAAATTGGGCTTGTTGTCTTATCTTTTGACCTAAATTTTCCAGGTCTTTTCCACCAATGGCATTATCAGATGTCATCGCCAAAGTTGACTGAAGTAATTCGTTCATTGTCTCAACTTCAAATCGGGTCTTTTCAAATTCATCTTGTTCTGTACTAATTGATTGCGTTATTTCAGCGACTAATTCAATAATATTTTCTACATCCGTATGTATATTCTGAAATTCGATTTTCGATTTCGCTACTTGAGCAACACTATCAACGGCTGCAATCATACCATCTTTAATAGCATCCGATGCATTGTTAGTACCTATCTGCATTTTATTCACTAACTCTTGAACTTCTTCTGTTGCGTGATGAGTTTTTGAAGCTAAGGCTCTAACTTCATCCGCAACGACTGAAAAGCCTCGACCTTGCTCTCCGGCTCTGGCTGCTTCTATCGCAGCATTAAGCGCTAATAAGTTGGTTTGGTCAGCGATTGATTTAATAACATCGATCACACCAACGATGCTATCGCTGGATGCTTTAAAGTCACTAAAAATTTGAGTGGAATTTTCCAATTGTCGACTTAATTGATTGATTTGCTCTGACGTTTTGTTCACCGTGTCTACGCCGGTAGCGATAGAGTTTCGTGATGTCATACTGGCTTTATTAATGCTCTGTACATGTTGAGCAACACAATTTGACGAGTTGCCCGCTTTCTCTAACGAGTCGATAACTTTGGCACTATGGTTAGTTTGCAAACAGGATTTTTGCACCATGTTACCTGTAATATCAGATAGTTCCTGCGACATGGGAATCAGTCTGGCGGTGGACTTTAAAACATCTGAAATAGTGACTCTCAGTTTGTTCGAGAAGTGATTAAATGCCAGTTGGATTTGACCAATCTCGTCATTACTAGTAACGTCAAAGTGTGCCGTTAAGTCACCGCTTTTATCCGCAATTTTATTCATGGTAAGGGCGAACTTTTTGAGCCTTGTTCTTACAATCAACTGATAACTCAAGATAAACAAGATTAACATGACGGCCATTGTCACTATTAATATGGTCAATATTGTATTGTTGACCTCCTGCCATGCGGTCAATGCGTCTGTGACATCCGTTTTAACTTCTAATACGCCCCTAACATCGCCTAACTTCCAATCTGATTTAGGTGTGTCGAGATGATTATTGTGACAGCTAACACACGCCTCACTAACCATTTTATCCGCAATGGCAACTCGAATAGTAGTACGCCCTTCGCTGGTTTCTGTCTCAATTAAAGGCTGGTTTGGATTAGCTGCGAGTTTACGCCAAGCCCTTGATTCAAATGGGTCCAAGCGACGATTTTGTCGATTAGGGAAAGGAAAAGCACTATAGAGTTCGAAGATGAAACCGTCGCTTTTCATTTGCTCACTCAGGTCATGAATCATTGTTGCTGGTAAAGGTATCGTAAGTGCATCACCTTTATGCTCTATGTTGGGTGTTATTGCTGACGAGTTCAATACAGGGTTGACGACATTATTGGTGTAGTATTTTCTTAACTTTTTTAATAATGCGACTTTGGATTGTGCTTCTTCCGCAACGCTGCGAATGGTCCTATCTGTTAATAAATCAGGAACAATAAAATAGACCGCTAAGCATCCAAAAAAGAAGCTAAGGAATAGTGGTAAAACCAGTTTTTGCAGGGTGCTCATTCGTTTGAGTCCTATCGAAAATCCATCTCGCTTAACCCTTTAGCCTAGTAGAAACGTGTAAAAATGCAAGGTCATTCAGGTGCCGTAGAGCTAAAACTGTCTAATAGAAAATTCAGTTTGAGATGTACCTCGATACTGTTTTTTATTGGTGCTTAACCCTGCACGTAGAATATTAAAAATTGTATGTAAAACAATGCCTTCTAAATCTAAAAAGTCGTAATGTATGTGGAAGAATTGAAGTCACTATTTTAATAGACGCTTTGCGGAGAAGTGGTACGGCAATAGTCGATTGTTTCTATGTCGAATTCACTATATGATGATAGTTATCAACGATCTAGCTGTTATTCGGGTCATCAATTTAAAGGGAATCCAATGCATTTTAATAAACTAGTTTATGGTGTCGTTTTTTGTTTATATCTTTGTGGTTGTAACGGGTCAAAAAAATCAGAAAAAGACGATCCGATTGAAATCGTTTATGGCACAGAGCAGCAGTTTGAACCGCCGGAATTGTCAGGTGAATTTCAAGTGGGCAGTAAGCAGTACCATTGGGTCGATGAAAGCCGGGGAGAACCGCACACGGCTGATTCTGAGGACCGACGTGAATTACTCGTCAGAATATATTATCCCACTGATGATGTCGAAGGACATTCTCAATTGCCTGTTTATGATTTTAGGCGTTGGCCCTTTTGGGAAAATGCAGCGGAATCCTTGCCCAATCATAAATTGCGAAAGTCGAATTATGTTAATGCAAAATGGCCTGTTTACATTGAGTCACCGATCAGCTCAGCATTAGGTTTTTATCCTCTGGTTATTTTTTCCCACGGTTATGGATTGTCCCCAGAAGAACACATGGTGTTAGCCGAGGATTTAGCCAGTCGCGGTTTTATAGTCGCCTCGATTAATCACCCTTATGGGTCTAGTCGTGCAATTTATCCCGATGGAAGAATTGTTTATTCAGAGGATTTGCCAAGAGACAACTTAGGTCGGGATTTGGATTTGTGGTCTGATGACCAAGTTTTCGTTATTAACCAAATGGAGCAATTGAATACATCAATCGATAGCCTTGTTTATTCCAAAATAGATATGTCAAAAGTTGGTGTCACTGGTCATTCCTATGGTGGTGCAGCTGCTTACTATTCGGCCTGGAAAGATGATCGAGTTCGAGCCGCTGTTGATATTGATGGGACTATATTTAACTCGGAAGGTAAGGACATAGCAGTACCCTTTATGTTGCTTCAAAGTGGCCCTGGTGATAGTTACGAAATCTTTGACCAAGTTGCGAACGATGGTTACGGAGTCGCTTTTAAAAATAACATACAGCACCTATCATTTGCTGATTACGTTCTATTTTGGCATTGGGATTTTCCAAATGAGAACCCCCACGGCCCATTGGATGAACAAGTTGGGTTAATTAGTACTGTCGATATTTTAGAGCAATTTTTTAACAAATACTTCGAAGGAAGTGATGCGCCGTTACTTGATGAGCCGGAAAGTAAATTGGATTTTACTTCAGTAACTGTTTTCGATTAATATTCAATTTTTTAGTCTCGGTAGTTTCGCCATTCCCTAATTGGGAATTGTGGAGTAATAAGCGCCTAACTTATGATCAATCAACTTCATAAGAAAGGATGAAATTCGATGAAAATCATTTCAGAAATAACGGTGCAAGCTCCGGCGGAACGAGCATGGCAAGTTTTAGCTGAGCAATATGGTGAGGCTGCCACCTGGACCTCGGCATTAGAATCATCAATGCTAACTGGTAAACTTGGTGTCGGAGCAATACGAACTTGTCACAGCAAGGCGGTCGGGCCTTTTCCTGCCTCAGTGGTCGATGAGCAGCTAATTGAGTTTGATTCAGATAAATATCAATTTACTTACATTGTGGAGAGAGGGCTACCAGGGATTTTCAGAAGCGCAACCAATGCTTGGACGATCATACCTCTCGAAAGCCAATCGTGTAAAATTAGGAGTCACGCTACTCTTAGTGCGAGTCCTTGGATTTTTCCTATAGCCTGGATTTTTCCAATCATCATTAAACGAGACTTGAAGTACATTTTTGAAGAGATGGCGTATTATATTGAACGGGGAGAAATTCATCCTAGAAAAGTTCAAGCGAATTTGGAACCATTAAAGGAATAATCGAGTAATATTATGACAGCCCTTAGCAATATTGGAATTCATTTAAGGCAACACCGTCAACGCCGTGGGATGTCTCAGTTAGCACTGGCGAGTGCCGCGGAATCAACATCTCGTTATATTTCTTTCATCGAAACAGGGCGAGCGCGACCCGGCAAAGAAGTGGTGCTTCGGCTTGCGGGTTCTTTAAATCTGACCCCTCGAGAAAGCAATGAACTATTGATTGCTGCGGGGCTACCGGTTTTATTTCCTGAAGTTTCATTTGAACAGGTTGAAATGGAACCCGTTCGAAAAGTGATTAAGCAAGTATTAGAAAAGCACGACCCCTTTCCAGCCTGGGTAATAGGACCTGGTTTGCGATTTTTAGATTCTAATCAAGGCGCTGAAAGAGTGTTCCCAGGAATGGTTGGGATGGAGCCAACTCAATTGATTGATCTATGGTGTAGTCCTTCGGATTATGTTCCGGAATCCCAACGTGCTTATATTGTCCAGCAAACTTTGCAAGGATTAAAACACGAGGCATTTCACCATCCTCATCCAGAAATTCCAGCACTAGTTAAACAGCTCGAAGTTTATGCGGCTGAATTTAAAGAGTTACCGCTAATCGCCGAATCAGCGGTGATGTTCCCTGCCATTTTGGTTGAAGGTCAAGAAGTCCGAACACTTTCGACAGTAATGCGATTTGATAAAGTGGTAAACGTAGCGATGTCTGAAATAAGGGTCGAGTTAGTATTCCCTGCGGATGAAGAAAGCGAAGCGATATTTAGATCGTTCAAAATTTAGAACGATCAAAAAGTAGTCTAGATTCAAATGAAATCGTTCACTTTTTGAGTGATTGAATGCGACTGGATAAATTATCGACAATCTACACCACGAACTTCACCACGTGGGCTAGAGACGAATTATTGGAATTGTTCTTATCATATCCACAGGTTAACGCACTGATTCTGTGGATAGTTATTCTGCCGAATTTATTGTTGGTTAAATAGGGAGGATAATTGTGAATTTCGTTGAAGCGATGTTATTAGTATTGTATTTGATCGCTGTTTATAGAAGACTTCCAGTTAAAGACTGGATAGTCTTCATTGCACCTAAGAGGATAATTGGTTGAGCTCGTGAGTTAGTCAGTAAGAAAGAAAGTTATATTGGTAACCACGCGAACGTCTTTTTCTATTTTCTTTGTATCACCATAGTTAACTCCGACATCGCGAATTACGAATCCGCCTTGACGAGCACTCCTTATCCCGCCAACTTTGACACCAGCATTTGTAGCAAATTCATTAGCTGCTAAACGGGCATTCTTGGTCGCTTCTTTGAGCATTTCGGGTTTGATGTCGTTCAATTTTGTGAAGTGGTAACTCGGAGGATTATTTTGTAAATCTAAACCCAGTGCTATGAGAGTATTTAAGTTCGCTCTTCCTTCCGATACTAAAGTAACATTTTCGGTTTGGACCTCAATTTCACCCACTAGTTGATGCTTCGAATCGACTAGCTTTTGATTCTCGTCTCTAAATTCTCTTTTAGAGTAGTTGATAATTCCTGGTTTTATTTCTGTCTCAGTGAAGCCACTTTCTCTTAATTTCGCGATAATCTTTTCTTGATCCTGTTCTGATTTTTTGTACAGTTGTTGAATTTCTGATTGATCATCGCCCATCACTGTATATTGGATGGACCAGAAAGCTTTGTCCGCTTGAACACGCCTTTCAGCGAGTCCTTTAACATCGGCGGTATTTAATGCGACTTTTGATTTGTACAGGGTTTCGCTTATAAAGAACCCAGATAGCGCGATTCCAACGGCGAGTAAAGCTGCGCAAATGACGAGCTCTGTTTTTCTTATACTAACATTCATGTTATTTGTCCTTTCCTTGTCAATAAAATTATCTATTACGTCTCTAACAACTTCACTTAAAATAAATCGCGCAGATTTTGAGTCCTAAGTTATCATCCTAGAATAATATAACTAATTGATTTCATTGCTATAAAAGTATTTTTATAGCTGGTTTATCAAATAGGAGTTCTACCCACGACAAATCCATTATTCTCTCTCTATTAAATAAATGTCAAATCAATTTCTAAGGGAAAGGAAATATGTTTGGTTGTAATCCCAGTCTTAACCATGATAAAAGTTATCAAATGATAACCCACTCCGCAGAAGTTCGACTTGTTGCTTATCGCAATGAACGCATTGTCGAAACAGAATTGAGCGATGCAAAAAATGGCAAAGTGGTTTGGTCTCCCAAGAAATCGATTTGGGTAACGGTGATGTACATCGGTGCCGTCATGGGTGGCGTTTTAACGTTCTCTATAGAAGCGCTGGTTGTTTTCGTAAGTACAATGTTAGTCACACTTTGTTTGGGCCATTCACTTGGCATGCACAGAAAGTTAATTCATCAGAGTTATGGTTGCCCTCGTTGGTTAGAATATGTCAATGTACACTTAGGTGTATTAGTTGGGTTAGCGGGACCACGAGGTATGATGCAGACTCATGATATGCGAGATTGGGCGCAACGACAATCAGAGTGTCATGATTATTTCTCCCATCAACAACCGATGCTGATCGACGCGTTTTGGCAATTACATTGCGAGGTTGAACTCGATAACCCCCCTATTTTTAAACCTGAGTTAAGTTTCGAAAATGATGTCGTTTATCGATGGATGGAGAAAAGTTGGATGTGGCAACAGCTTCCATGGGCGATAGTATTATTCGTTGCTGGCGGGATCCCATGGGTAATCTGGGGAATTTGTGTGCGAGTTGCCGTGTGCGTAACGGGTCATTGGCTGATTGGATATTTTGCTCACAACGAAGGCGATCGAGACTGGAAAGTTGAAGGCGCAGCTGTGCAAGGGTTTAACATCCGATTTTGCTCCTTAATAACCATGGGCGAAAGCTGGCATAATAATCATCACGCATTTCCTGGGTCAGCCCTGTTGGGCCTAGAGAAAGGGCAGGCTGATCCCGGTTGGTGGGTATTGTTGTTTTTTCAAAAGCTAGGTCTTACGTGGGAACTTAAATTACCGAAAAATCTACCTGAGCGCCAAGAGCTCGTTGCTCTCAAACGGACCTAAGCTATTATTACTAAGACTCAAAATCGAGTGGTGCAAGATTGATGAAAAATATTAAAATCTATTTAGTTTATGATGAAGATTGTCCAATGTGTAACAACTATTGTCGAATGGTTAGAATCAAGCAATCTGTGGGTGAATTAATTTTAGTGAATGCAAGAGAGGAAAGCGCTATTCTGCAAGAAATAACGCGCAGCGGTCTAAATATAGATCAGGGAATGGTGTTGGTGGTGGGAGATAATTATTACTACGGCGACCAAGCAATAAACGCAATATCATTAATGAGCAGCCGATTAGGTTTATTTAACAAATTTAATTACTGGGCATTTCGATCAAAGCGAGTCTCTCGAGTGTTGTATCCAATGCTCAGGAGCTGCCGCAATTTTGTTTTGAAATTACTGGGTAAAACTAAGATCAATAATTTATCGCTCAAAAACACAAAAATCAGGTGGTAAATATGTCGAATGTATTTTGGTTTAATTGGTTACGTTTTATTGCAATTTTACATGTGGTTGGCGGAATTGCTCTTAGCCTCGATTTTCCCAGCTTTGTTTGGCAAGCTTATCGAACCGATTTATATCAGGTATTAGATATTCAACAAGGAGTCGGTAAAGATATTAAGATAGTGAGTGAAATGCTCATTCGTTTATTTGGTGCGACCGTTGCCAGTTGGGGAGCGATGATGTGGATGATGATCAATGTATTCGAATCGCAACAATCGGAGAGTAAAAATTTTAACAAGCTGCGAGTAAGATTCTTGACCGCTATCTTAATTTGGTTTGTCTTGGATAGTGCTATTTCTCTTAGTTACGGCGTCCGTCTTCATGTGTTAATTAACTCAGCTGCTCTAATCTCCATTGTTATACCGTTGTATCTTTTGAAACCCGATTTGGACAAGCCTTAATTCGTTACCAATTTATCGTTAACAGGAGCGGTGCAAGTTTGCACTATAATCTATGGGGATATAGTCAGTTTGACTAGAAAGCTACAGATCTTTTACTTCAACTAGGTAAGATTTTTCTTTGAAAGTTAATGAAATTCATTCGCCCGCCAAAGTCGAGAGCTAGAGCTCAGTTACGGTCAGTTAACAACAAATCTGCTTAGTGTATGTGAGCAACACAGGCTATAATCTATACTGACGTTTAAAATTCAAGATTAAGATTAAAATTATTCATTTCGAATATCAGGTGACAATGCTATTTTCTCGTCCTTTCCAGATTATTTTTTTCCTAGTGATTGCTTTTTTGTTGTCACCGAATTTACTTGCCCTTAACCCAGATGATGCGTTAACCCAATATTATCAAAAGAATTGGCAAAATACCGACGGGCTACCACAAAACACTATAACTTCTTTAGCGCAAACGCCGGACGGCTACCTCTGGATGGGAACCCTTGAAGGGCTCGTGCGCTTTGATGGAATTCAGTTTACCCACTTTAATACCCGAACAACGCCCCAAATAAAACATAATATGGTCGCTCGGTTGCTAGTGGATAGAAATGGAGTGCTCTGGATTGCGACCTCTGGAGGCGGATTAACACGCTTTAAAGACGGAGAGTTTAAGAATTATTCAACAACCGATGGTTTACCATTGGATCAAATTTTAACCTTGTTTGAAGATAACAAAGGTTCCTTGTGGATTGGAACGGATGGGGCAGGTTTAGCTCAGTTCAATTCGGAAGAATTCCACCGGCAACCCTTGCTTCAGTCAGTAGGTACCAACATTCGAGTCTTTGCTGAAAATGAGCAAGGGTTATGGATTGCCAGCGAAAAAGGACTGTTCCAACTTGACCTAAATAATGGGCTGCACCAGCACGGAAAGAACTTGGGTTTTGAAGTTAATACTATTCGCTCATTGTTCTTTGCAGATGATGGCGTCTTGTGGGTAGGTACCGATGCTGGAATTTATCAACTAGCCGATGGAAATTTTTTGTCTTCTCAACAACTAGCAGGTCTAACAAATGAGACAGTGTTAGATATTCGTCAAGACAGTCAACTCAACTATTGGATTGCCACCGAAAGTGGCGGATTAATTCGACTGAAAAAATACGATTCTTCAGACGTCAGAATATCAAGGATGTTCAATGGATTTGCTATTTATGCGTTGCTCGAAGATGCCGAAAAAAATCTTTGGTTAGGTTCTCACTTGTTCGGACTAACTCAACTAAGCAATCATAAAATCAAACCTTATGGGCCGCAAGAAGGACTAACCGGTCGGTCCAGCCGTTCAATTTACGAAACAAAAGATGGCACTTTGTTGGTCGGGCTAGAAGGTGGCGGCGTTAATTATCTCGTGAATGGCGAGTTTAAACCTTTGCCCGATTGGTATGGAGTCTCAGGGAAAAAGATTTACACCATTATGGAGGACTCTAAAGGCGTATTGTGGTTTGGCAGTGAGAGTGGTGCTATCAAAGTGAATCCTGGAACAGGAAAACAGGGAGTTGGAGAAATAACCAATGAAAGACCGAGTACAGCAAGGGTCGAAAAATTAACAACAACTGATGGTTTATTGAACAATATTATTTTGTCAATTTTCGAAAGTCGTAATGGTGACATCTGGTTGGGATCGTTTTCGGGGGGACTAAATCGATGGCGTAACCAAGAGCTTACTTCATATGACCACGCGAGCGGCCTTACTCACAATACCGTCAATATTATTTTTGAAGACAGTCGTTCCCACTTGTGGGTTGGTACACGAGGAGGCGGTCTATATCGTTTAGACAATGGGAGCTTTACTCAATATTCCACCAAAAATGGTTTGTCGGATGATTTGGTTTTTTCACTCTACGAAGATGAATCAGCTGCATTATGGATAGGCACTTACGGTGGCGGACTTAATCGATTTAAAAACGGAGAGATTAGTGTCATCCGAGAAGCGCAAGGATTGTTTAATGATGTGGTTCATCGCATTATTGAAGACGACTTTGGTTATTTTTGGATGAGTAGCAACAAGGGCATTTTTAAAGTCGATAAAAAAGAACTGAATGCGGTGGCCGATGGGGATAAGGAAAACCTCGTTTCACAAAGCTACGGCGTCTATGATGGCATGAGAAACGTCGAGTGCAATGGTGGCGCAAGCTCAGGTTTATTGACCACAAAAGGGACTATTTGGTTTCCGACAGTCAGTGGTGTGGTCGAAATCAATCCAAGTAAACAAGAAATCTCAGTATTAAAACAAGCGCCAATTATTGAATCATTTTCTTTAGACGGTGAAAACACAGGGTTAAGTAATTTATCCGAACTCAATGCGAGTTCTGGGTCAATCGAAGTAGCCTACACAGCAACAGCATTTGCTCGCGCTGAAGAAATTAAGTTTCGTTATAAATTGGTTAATCGAGAAGATAAATGGACCTATGCAGGAGCCCGGCGAACCGCTTACTATTCAGTTTTGCCCAGCGGAGAATATCATTTTAAAGTGATGGCAACTAACAAAGCAGGCGTTTGGATCGGCTCTGCAACAGATTTGTTTTTCTCTATAGCACCGCAGTATTACGAATCCTGGTGGTTTAGGTTATTAATGCTCTCTCTCTTTTTATCGACAGCTTATCTATTTCATTTTCTTCGCTTGATCAGAGTTAATAAACGAAATCAAGTACTCGAAAATACTATTCAGAAACGAACGGCCGAATTAAAAGAAGCGAATCGATTGTTAGCCAAAATGGTAAAAGAAGATGGCTTGACAGGCATTCTTAATCGTCGGGCTTTTAACGATATTTTAGAAATAGAATGTCGACGTGTTCAACGCTCTCAGGGAACGGTTGGGTTAATGTTGGTGGATATAGATTATTTTAAACAATATAACGATTCACTGGGGCATCCCGAAGGTGACCGGTGTTTAATGGAAATCGCTAACATTCTCGCTAAGTCTTGTAATCGTGCGGGCGAATTTGTGACGCGCTATGGCGGTGATGAATTTGCCATTGTCCTAACGGATTCCTATTTTGATAAGGTTGAAACGTACGCTAACGGTATCTGTAAAACTGTGTTTGAAGCAAATCTAGCCCATCCAGGCTCTCTTACCGCTGATAGAGTGACTATTAGCATCGGCGTTGGAATACTTGCCGCAAGTGCAGATTATTCATCCGAAACGCTAATTGCTTTGTCTGATGATGCGCTATATCAAGCGAAGGATAATGGGCGCAACCGTGCAGTTTGTTTACGGAAATCAGGAAAGTAGGTGCTCACCAAGTCTGTTGGTTTATCAATGCAAGTTTGCTATTCGAAGTTTAATTCGCTGTTAATGTTTGTTTCTACCGTTATATTTTGTACCTCAATAATCGTCCAATCTAATTCACTTTGATCCGTTTCGGGGTCGTCGTTATCGGCATCACATGTCACAGCGACGGTATACTCACTTGCCAACAAAAAGCTGATTTGAAAATCGTACCGGTCGTCTTCTGCATTATAAATCGGCGTTGTTGAAGTTAGTGGCGACAAGTTGCTTCCTTCGTCATCAGGCGTTATATCTGCACCTGCATAGGCGTAAACGGCTAGACCATCGTCACATGATTCGGCCGATACTAGGTTGGTTGCGATATATCCGAAAATAGCGCCAACTTCCGTGTTATCTTCGATCCTTAACGTGGG
This sequence comes from Kangiellaceae bacterium, assembly GCA_019090895.1. GTDB lineage: Bacteria > Pseudomonadota > Gammaproteobacteria > Enterobacterales > Kangiellaceae. The sequence goes on along the minus strand of JAHRVB010000112.1, from coordinate 3,349 downwards.
TCTAAGGACATAATCATCGGAATTATTACCACGACTATGCACTGACTTTCTTAAATCGAAATCAATAGTAAAGTGACTACTGCCCCCAGCAGGAATGGTGAATGACCGGTTGAGTTTCAGGCCTGTAGTATTTCCGCTTGGAATGTTTAAAGAATAACTTGAGCCATCTTCAAAACTAATATAAGAATCCATTTCACCTTCATCGGCATCAACAGCTAGTCGCATCCAGACGTAATCTCCTGCTTCTAAAGACTCATTTTGAATAAGTGGTTCCGTAAGTCCAAACTGGAGTGCAAGTAAATCAATCGATTGAGGTTCATCAAAAGTTATGTTTATGCTTTCACCATCCAGTGGTTTTAATTCGATAGCTTCAAATTTCACTACGACTTCAGTTGCACCATCTAACGGTGCGTCAGTTATAGAGACGGATAAACTACCATAATCATCTGAGCTATTGTTGCAACCAAGAGTACTTACCGTAAGAAGCAATGTGGGAATTAGCGTTTTATAAGTAGTTTTCATAAATATACTCAATGATACAAGACGAATGTATTAATTATAGAATCGAAGTGGAATTTTTAAAAAGAATAACAATGCATTATAATCTTATGGTCTTATAACAAAAATAGAACAACGGGTTGCGTTCTCTCAGGTGTTTTCATAATATCGACTGAATGATAGATTCATGACAAATGACAGTTAGCTTTGCATTTGACTCATATTATACACTCAAACAAAAAAAGGAAATGAGTTCAATGGATTCAACAAAGCATCAGCTAATCGATATCAACGGTATTACGTTTCATTTTGCTGAACAAGGCAAAGAAGATGATCCATTAGTTCTTTTGATCCATGGATTTCCAGAGTCTTGGTATTCGTGGAGACATCAAATGAGCGCGCTTGCTGAAGCCGGTTATCACGTAGTGGCGCTAGATATGCCTGGCTATGGCTGTTCAAGTACACCTAAAGAGATCGAACGTTTTAATCAGGTGTCACTCAGCGATGATATTATCGAATTAACTAAAGCATTGGGTTATGAAGAGTTTATTGTCGTTGGCCACGATTATGGAGCAGTCACCGCCTGGCAGTGTGCACTGCGGTTTCCGGAGCATGTTAAAGCGGTTGCATGCATGAGTATTCCTTACGGAGGGCGGCCGCCGAAACCGCCTACACAAGGATTCAAACGATTATTTTCTGATAGTTTCTTTTACATTAATTATTTTCAAGAAGTCGGTGTGGCGGAGGCCGAACTAGAGGGTGACATTCCTAAGTTTTTGAGAAGCTTCTTATACTCTTCCAGTGCGGAAAATCCAAATGGATTCGATTCATCTGGTTTTCCAGCCAACACCAAATTGCTTGAAGTGATTAATGATCCCGGCAAGCTTCCAATATGGATGAAAACCAAGGACTTCGATTTTTATGTTAATCAATTTGAAACGAACGGATTGAGCGGACCTCTCAGTTATTATCGAAATTTAGATAGAACTTGGCAATTGAGTGAGATGGATAAAGATAAAAAAATTGAACAACCCGCGTTGTTTATTGCGGGAGAGTTTGACCCGGTGGTAAAGTTTGGTGGAGAGTATGAGCGCATGGATTATTATGTCCCAAATTTAAAGAAAATAACCCTTCCAAATTGTGGTCATTGGACGCAGCAAGAAGCACCGGATTCGGTTAACCACGCATTGTTGGAGTTTTTGAAGGCATAATTTTAACAGTGACTCAGATAATTCGAACAGCAAGAAAAAAGCATTAGTTAGTGAATTAATTCTTCCAGTCATACAATCCGTATTTAGATAGTATTTCTGTCAACTCTCCAGACTTTCTTAATTCCGATATTCCGTCCGAAAGAATTTTAGCGTATCTCTTTGATGTCGGCAGAGCCGGCGAAAAGGCAATATAGGCTTTTTTGGGCGAATTTATTTCACCGGCTAATCGGAATTGCGCTTTCGCATAAGATTTATTCGAGACATGTAGAAACACTGGCTGGGTTGCGACTATGGCATCTATTCTGCCATATAGAAGCATTTTCATATTTTGCTTAACAGGTGTGTCACCATGTATAACATGGATTCTATCAACATTATCTTTGTTCTTTTCAATATAGAGATCGAGCTCTTCACCGTAAGAATAGTTTGCTACTACGCCTAGACGAAGTTTTTCTAATGACGATATTCCAGAGTAATTCCAGTTGCTGTTCTTTTTGACAAAAACAGAAAAACCGATCATTGCAAGTTCATTCTCTGGGAATATAAAGTCGGGACTGTCCTCGATATATGGTCCAATTGCACCGTGGATTTTTCCAGCTCTAACCATGCGAATAGTTCTATTCCATGGAACGATTATGTATTTAACTTGGTGACCATTTTCTTTAAAAATTCTTTTCGCGATATCAACCATAAAGCCTTCTTGACTACTTTCTGGTTGGCAATTGATAGGGCACCAGTAATCAGCAGCTAATATGATTTTATCTGCATAGGTGGTTGGTACCATTAAGGCGTTTAATATAAAAAAAATGCAGAGTCGAATAATCACTTTCTTTTTTATCTATTTCCTCATTAGTATTTAACGAATTAAACCAACTTACATTGTATAGTAAGGAGATGAATGTCGAATGGTATATCTTTATGGGCTTTCACTTAGCCGAATCACTTCTTGCGGCATCGGTGTTTGATACTTTCTATATAATTCCTGTATCTTACCCTGTTTTATCAATTCAATGAATGACGCGTTGAGCGATTGAGCAAGCTTTTGATGATCTTTTAGGGACCGACTTATGCCTAGTCGTTGAGAATCAATCGTAAACTCGGGACCAACCAATTCGACTTTAATGTTTTTCGTTCTGGGATTTTTAGCGCAAATTAGGCCGTTATTGGTTGGTGTATTGGATGGGACTAAATCGATTTTTTCTTCCCATAAAAGGCGGCAAATCGTATTATGGTTATGCACGTAAGTAAGGTTTTTTGCACCTAGCTGGCTAAGTACTTTTGCGTTATAACCGTTATCATAAACACCAATCCGGAGATTCAATAGTTGCTCAATTGTATCAGACTCAACGTTTTTATTGACGTTTTTATAAAAACTAATACTGCTTTCTGCGAATGGCGTTTGAATAAACTCTACCCACTCTTCTCGTTGTTTTAAATAAGATATGCAGTAAGAACCTGTGATTGTTCCTGAGCGAATTGTCGCTACAACCCTCGACCATGGATATTCTACGAACTCTACTTTGTAGCCTGCAGCGTGTGCGGTAATTTTGGTGAGTTCTTTGAGTAGTCGGGAAGGCTGACGTTCGCTAGCACCAATACTGCAGGCGAAGGTTAAAACATCAGAATGACTTTCTGATTCT
>JAHRVB010000007.1 GCA_019090895.1 Kangiellaceae bacterium | reverse complement strand
ATTTCTTCCAGGGTTTCTAAGCAATCAGTAACAAAAGCCGGACATAGCACTATAACGTCTTTGATTCCCGATTTAGCCAGTTTAACTAAGGTATCTTCGGTGCTTGGTTCTAACCATTTAGCGCGGCCAAGCCTAGATTGAAAGCAAACTGTGTATTGAGATTCATTTAAATTGGCTTTGTCGGCAAATAGTCGAGTGGTTTCTAGCACTTGATGGCGGTAACACGTTGCGTGTGCCGATGAGTTCGTAGAGCAGCAGTTTTCCTTTTTAAGGCAATGACTGCCTGTTGGGTCTGCTTTGCTTAAGTGTAGTTCTGGCAAACCGTGGTAACTAAATAGTAAATGAGGAGAATTTTGTTCTTGGTTTAATTCTGTAAAATAATTTTCGGAGCTCTTAACCAAGGCGTCGATATAAAGAGGGTCGTCGTAAAATACTGATTTCACTTCAAGTTTTAGATCTAAGTTATGTTTTGCGATCATCTGTTCAGCTTGTTTTACGCTTGTTGTGACTGTGCTATCGGCATAATGTGGGTAGAGTGGAATAAACAATATACTTTTTATATTTTTATTCTGAGCAATCGCTAAGATTTGGCTCTCAATGCTAGGCGAGCCATAGCGCATGGCAAGATAAACGGGTGACTCTGTTTTCTGTTGAGTCAGAGATTGTTGGTTCTTTGAGAATGAGACTAAAGGTGAACCGTCATCGGTCCAAATTTTTTGGTAAGCCCCTGCAGAAGACTTGGGGCGTTTGGGTAAAACAAATAAGCTCACAATAAGACGTCTTACGATCCACGGCAATTGGATGACATAGGGGTCCATCAAGAACTCGTTAAGATATTCCCGGACAGCTGCCTCTGTACAATCGTCTGGAGAACCTAAATTAGCGAGCAGTACTGCTTTGGTATTCATAAATTATTGATTTCTCATCGCATTTAGCTTTGTATTCCTGCACCTAAGAACAGTACTGGACCGTTTTTGGTGTTAGGAGCTATTCTCTCCATAGTCTCGCATTCTAAACAAAGTGCCCGCATTTTTCTAAGTATTCTAACGTAAGAAGTAAAAATACTAGCGCTGCCTCATCCGACCAGTTGTGTTAAAGCGTAAAAACTGCCAAACTAGTATTAGTTTACACAATCAAGGGTCTTAATTATGACAGCCTATACCGCTCCCATCGCCGACATGAAGTTTGTTTTCGAAGAAGTCTTCGATTTCTATAGTCATTACGAGAAGTTTCCCGCCTTCGAAGAAGCTACACCTGACTTAGTTGATATGATCATGAGCGAATGTAATAAGCTCTGTGAGTCAGAATTGGCACCGCTTTATCAAAGTGGTGATAAAGAAGGCTGTCATTTTGATAATGGTGTAGTGACGACTCCTAAAGGGTTTAAAGAAGCTTACCAACATTACATTGAAGGTGGTTGGCATGGTTTGTCTCATCCCGTGGAATATGGTGGTCAGGGCTTACCGCAATCGATAGGACTGATTCGAACGGAAATGATCGGTACGGCCAATTGGGCATGGGCAATGTATTCTGGCCTGACTCTTGGAGCGATGAATACCCTAATTGAACATGGCGACGAACAACAAAAGCAAACTTATCTTCCTAAGCTGACTTCAGGTGAGTGGGGCGGAACGATGTGTTTGACGGAAGCTCAATGCGGTACCGATTTGGGGCAAGTACGAACCAAGGCTGTTCCAAATGATCAAGGTAGTTACGATATATCTGGCAGTAAGATCTTTATTTCCGCGGGCGAGCATGACCTCACTGAAAACATTATTCATATCGTTTTGGCAAAATTACCTGATGCGCCCAAAGGAACCAGAGGTATTTCATTGTTTATTGTTCCTAAACTGTCTATCAATGAGGATGGTTCGGTAGGTGAGCCTAATCAAGTCTCTTGTGGCTCCATTGAAGAAAAAATGGGTATTAAAGCATCGGCCACTGCAGTAATTAATTTTGATGGCGCCAAAGGATTTTTAATTGGTGAGGCTAATAAAGGACTTGAATATATGTTCACCTTTATGAATACCGCTCGAATCGGAACAGCGATGCAGGGTGTGTGTTCATCAGAACTGGCTTATCAAATATCACTTCCTTATGCTAAGGAAAGACTGTCAATGCGGTCGATTTCCGGAACAAAATATCCTGATAAAGTGGCTGACCCAATCATAGTTCACCCTGACGTGCGAAAAATGTTGCTTACGCAAAAAGCAATATCAGAAGGCGGCAGGGCGATGATATTTTATGCGGGTAAGATTGTCGATCAGTTAGACCAAGCAAAAGACGAAAAAGAAAAAGCCAAATTAGATGACCAACTAGGATTTCTGACGCCGATTTTAAAGGCTTTCTTAACGGAACTGGGCTTAGAGTCCGCGAATTCTGGTCTGCAAGTTTTTGGTGGTCACGGCTATATTAAGGAATGGGGACTAGAGCAAATAGTTAGAGATGCAAGAATATCGACACTTTATGAAGGTACGACGGGCATTCAAGGATTGGATTTATTAGGTCGAAAAATATTATTACAACGGGGACGAAGTCTCAAATTATTTGCAAAAGAAATTTTAACTTTCTGTAAAAATAACAGCATGATTTCTGATAACGAACATAAAAGAAGAATGAATAAATTCATTTGGCCTTTGAGTAAAGCGGTTGTTAATTGGCAACAGTATTCTCTAAGACTGGCACTAAAAGCAAGAAAGAATAGGGATGTTGTAGGTTCTGCTTCAGTCGATTATCTAATGTATTCTGGTTACATTACTATGGGTTATATGTGGGCGATGATGGCTCAGAAGGCTAACGAACGAATCGCGGAAAAACCAGAAAACATCGAATTTTACAAAGCGAAAGTTAGAACGGCTGAATTTTATTTTGAAAGAATCTTTCCAAGAATTAAAACACTTTCTACAACGATGATGTCGAACCCAAAAAGTTTGATGCGACTTGAAGAAGATTCATTTTCTTTTCTTTAAACTTAATGTAACTGTAATAAAGTCGATTCAAGATTGAATCGGCTTTATTATTTTAAGCAATATGGAATCTATCGGGCGATAGAATGCGATTGTTCAGCTCTCTAAGGTAAAAAATATTCTAGAAGTGAAGTAGTGAGTAATTAACAATATATTAGTTCTGAAAAACCCTTTAAAGGAAATAGTATATTTTTAGTCATTTATAACGAGTATTTCTTCGCCGTTGAACGCGACAGTTTGACCCGAAATGATTTTACAGCGTTTCCTAGTTTCCACTTTTCCGTCAACCAATACATTGCCTTCTGCAATGAGTTGTTTTGCCATGCCGCCGCTTTCACACCACCCTTCAAATTTCAATAGGTTATCTAAGGTGATATGAGGTCTACCATCAAGTGAAAATTTTTGCATTTTTGTTGCTCTAAGTCTAATTGCGGAATAAAAGAAAGCTATTCTAACAGAATAGACAGAAATCGGAGTCCTTTGATAAATCGCTTTATCCCAGCATTTAAAATTGTAATAATACCCGCCCTTTTTTATACAGTGAAATATAGACCATGTGGTTTAAGAATTTACACGTTTATCGATTACCCGAGCAATTCTCCATCGACCCAGAAGAACTTGCAGAAAAGTTGGAAGAACGTCGTTTTAGCCCCTGTGGCCGTCAAGCAGATAAGACGCTTGGGTGGGTATCGCCGATTCACCGAAATCGCGAGTATTTAGTCCATGCAGCCGATGGGTGTATTTTGTTTTGTAT
>JAHRVB010000111.1 GCA_019090895.1 Kangiellaceae bacterium | reverse complement strand
TTGATGCTTGATACATTTTCTCCGCTAGCTCGATCCAATCCGCCATAGTGGAGTGCTTTTCGTTATTTGGAAATGCTCCACCACCGTTTAGATATGAACCAAATCCATATTTCCGCATATCCTTTGGAGTGATATCCCGTATTTCAGGTTGAATCATCTGCGCTACTTTTTGTTCCAGAGTCATTGTATTAAGTAACGTATCAACACTTTCTTCGATCTCTGAGTTACTTTTAACAATTGAGTTAATCTTCGGCCATACCCTGGTATGATTCGTGTCTACATTATCAGCGTTCTCTACTGTACTTTGAGCTTCTTTTTTATCGATAGAATGTGAACTGTCGCAACCAAAAACTAACGATACTGATAGCGCGATGACAAGTGTTTTTAATTGCAATTTCATTTCGCTATTCCTATGACCGTTTTTGTTCGAGTTTTGAGCCTGATACCGCATAATAAAAGATAAAGGCATAACAGAATATTGGCAGTATAAAGGCGAGTTGTAGACCGATGAGATCGGCGAGTACTCCCTGCAGTAAAGGCAGTATCGCACCACCAACTATCGCGAGACATAAAACACCAGCGCCGTGGCCAGTTGCTTCTTTGAGTTCTTGAATTGCAAGACTAAAGATTGTTGGAAACATAATTGAATTAAATAGACCAACCGCAAGAATTGACCACATTGCAATGCTACCATCGAATAAAATTGCAAGACTGACCAAAATGATTGCGATGACAGAGTTAAACCCTAGCACTTTTCCTGCATCGACTTTTTGCATTATTGCTGCGCCGATAAACCGACCAACCATTGCGCCTCCCCAGTAATAGGTTAAATATTTCGCTGCCGAACTTTCGCTCAATCCTGCGATAGTTGGCTCAGCCAAGAAATTAACTAGAAAACTTCCTATTGCGACCTCCGCTCCTACGTAGACAAAAATTCCAATCGCTCCTAATCTTAAATGGCGAAATTTCAAAGCTTTAAGTGGAGATATTTCGAACTGACTACTACGGCCTAGATCGGGTAATTTTAGTAACGCAAATAGACCCGCTAGAAACAATAGAGACGCTGCCAACATTAAATATGGCCCCTGCACCGAGGAACCCGAACTTACCTCTGCGCTATCAACACCACTCAGTATTAACCAAGAACCAAAGAAAGGTGCAACGGTAGTCCCTAATGAATTAAACGCCTGGGTGAGAGTTAATCTCGACGGTGCTGTTTTACTGGGCCCTAACACACTGACATACGGGTTGGCGGAAACTTGTAAAATAGTAATCCCAGCTGCCAGCACAAATAAGGCAAAAAGAAAAACAGCATACACACCTACTTCAGCTGCAGGATAAAATAACATGCAACCAATACTAGCAATCGTTAACCCGACGACAATTCCCATTTTATATCCAAGCTTGCCGACTAAAGCGCCAGCCGGCAGTGAAACTATAAAATAGGACCCAAAGAAACAAAATTGAATCAGCATCGCCTGAGTATAATTGAGATTAAACATCCCTTTTAAGTAAGGAATCAATATATCATTTAGGCAAGTAATAAACCCCCACATAAAAAATAAGGAGGTTAACGATATTAATGCAAATCGATTGTTTTTTGGTGTTTCTATATTATTGGAAATGTTAGGTTGTCCTACAACAACAGATGAACCTGCCATATAATTTTATCCTTAGCGCTTGTGTAGCGAAGTCAAACATTAGTGCGCTAACAAAGTACACCAATGCTTAATGAATTTATAAGTAATGGACTGCGGATCCAACAGTTAAAACCCGCAGTCGGGGAACAACTTATTTGAAACTATAACGAGCGCCTAGTACGTATCGAGGACCATATTCTCGTGCGAACAAAAATTGCTCTTTGTATCGACCAAAACCTTGTTCGGTTTCGTTATTCAAATTAACACCCTCAAAAGAAACCGTTAGATTGTCGCTTAAGTCATAGTTAACACTCATGTCCCATTGACCGAATGCTTTTGCGTATTGTGGCGGGTTATCCGATGATGCTTCATTTTGGCCTACGCCAATAAGATACTCGTCTCTCCAAGCATATGTGACTTTAACGGACAATCCATCTTTCTCATAAAAAGACTGAAAATTAGCAGAATCACTAATACCTTCTAGCGGTGTTTGTTGGTTTAAACTATCAACATCAAATTCTACATCACCATTAACAAACGTCGCATTCACACCGATTCCAAAACCACTTTCACCGAACAAGTGTTGAACTGCGACTTCAACTCCATCAACATTTTTGGTATCAGGGCTATTAAATGGTCGACTAACATCCCAGACAATAAGGGGGTCATCAGACTGTGGTTCGATATAACCTTGCTCGTTTAAAGTAGCCCCGTTTGCTTGCATTTGTAAGAAGATAGCATCACTAGTCGCTTGGTCACCACGAGCGATGATATCTGATTCAGCTTGATTCCAGCGTGGGCCTTGATAAATATCACGTAAACCTTCAAACGTTTGTTCTTGTATTTGGTTACCAATAAAATTCTTAACGGATTTCTTAAAATACCCAATAGAAGCATAACTTCCTTGATCGTAATAATATTCCAAACTCAAATCGAAATTAGTAGATTCGTAAGGTAATAGACTAGTATTACCTTCACCAGCACTTCGCGAGCCTATCTTTGGACTACCCGAGAAAGCGATACCGCCGCCCAAGCTTCCGAGTGGCGCTCGAGTAATTGATTTCCCCCAAGACACACGCCCTACTAGTTCATCAGTAATGTCCACTTTAACGTCGAGCATTGGCAAGAATACATCGTACTCACCAGTGAAATCGAGTAACTCCTCCCCACTATATTGGGTATGCCACTCACTACCACCTAACCACCAAACAGCAGAAGGTATATTGGCAATCGTTTTATTGGGAACTTCTGTTTCTTCGTAACGGAAACCCACATTAACTTGAACTGGTAAATTGGCAACATCAAATTCTAATTGTGATTGAAGATAGAGACTATTAGTTTCTTCGATCAGTGAACCTTCAGAGAAAGTTCCCATCGGGTGATAAGCGGTCGTTGCAAAAAAATCATCGCCTCCCAATACATCGTTAGTTAAAAACTCAGCTGAACGCGCTACAACTTCGTCAAAGTCGAAGGTGTAATAATAGCTAGGAGTTAAATCACTTCCACCACCAGAGAAGGCGTTTAAGAAATCACTGGTATCATGTCGAACAAACATATTATCTGGAAAAATCTCTGGCCACGAAGGATTGAATAGAAAGCCACCAATTAGTCCACTCCATGCTAGAGAACCGCCCATTTTTTGTTCTGTATGTGCGACACCAAACTTAATATCTCTTAGAGGACTGTCATTATAATTATCCCAAACGCCATCAAATTGGAACTGTTTAACTTTTGATTTACCAGGGGAGTGAATAAATTGACTAAAGTGAGAATCGATTTCGCCAGGTGTTATTTCATTGGTGCCATTGTTCCATAGAATTTCAGATAAAGGGATTTCACCTTGACGAAAGTCATAAATTTTAGTGGTCAGCTGATCGGAACCTAAAACTAAGGTACCGACACTACCCATTCCTGCATCTTTACCATTATCCGCTGTACTTTTTGAATCATGATAATCAAATTCAAATGAGAGACTTTCAGTCGCCTGCCATGCAAAATTCAATGCGAATGATTTCTCATCGATTTGTGTAGTTGAACGAGAGGCCGAAAAAGAACCGTCATTTCCACTAATATCAGCGTAAATAGCCGTGCCATTCTCGTCAAACTCATAACCATTAATGTTTCCACCATAGTCAAACCACATGCCCCAGCCTATGGAATTACTTCCGGTGACTGCTTTACCTCTTATAAAATCAAAAGTGAATTCCATATCGTCATTGGGGGTAAATTGAAGTGTTAGATGACCATTGGTTCGTTCTCTTTGGATATCTTCGATGCCGTAGTTCATATCTCTAGGAAAGAAATAATCGCCCGCAGGGATACCATCACTATCTAGCGCTCTCGCATCAATAATATTATTAGCATCTAAATCAGGTAGAGCAACGTTAGCTTGCCAACCTTGAATGCCAGCGGTTTGTTTCGAGAAATCTCTCTCTTGATGGGAAAATGAGAATGCAACACCAAGAGTGTCATTTTCAAAGGTATTGCTATAAACGCCCGCGATTTCCGGCGTAACATCGTCACCGATTTCGTTTGAAGTATCGTTGATCGCCTTTGCTGATATTGAGTACTTTAACCCTGGACTATCAAATGGTTTGGTTGTAACAATGTTTACAGTTGCGCCCAAACCTCCACTAGGATTTTCTGCCCGTGCGGTTTTATTCACCTCTAATGCTTCTACACCTTCGGATGACAAATTCTCTAAGTTGTAAGAACGAGAATTACCTGTACCTGGCATTTGCCGTCCATTGAGTGTAATCAAATTAAAACGAGGTCCAAATCCACGTACGGTAATTTGACTGCCCTCACCATTAGCTCGACTAACACTCACACCTGTAATTCGCTGCAACGATTCTGCTAGGTTGGTGTCAGGGAATTTCCCCATATCTTCCGCAGAAATAATATCGACTACGCCCGATTTTTCTCTCTTAAGATCTGCTGACCGTATAAGACTGCCTCGTATTCCGACGATCTTCACGATGTTTTCTTCGGCTTCTTCAGCTTCCTCTTCGGCAGCATAAATTGGAGCGGTTAATCCAGCGCTAATAATTGCCGCTATGCATATTGCAATCGGTTTTTTTGTGAACTTTGTATTTTTCATGAGTACCCTACTTTAAATTTGTTTTTAGTAATGGCGACTTCTATGGTCGCCCAACTTTTGCACCAGACTAAAATGTGCTCTAAGGAGCAGATTAAGGTGCCGTGATTGAGACATTATCGACTCGATACACGGCGCCGTCGCCCGTTCCCCAAGTAGGAAAAATCATTATTACGTCAATTTCACTGACATCTAAACCGGCATTAAATAGGTCTGTTAAACTATAAGTGTATGTCTGCCACTCCCCAACAGTCGGAACCACTCCTTCTTGACTTTCCGCTAATTCCAACTCTACTGCAGTTGTTGTATCACCCGACTCAACTTTAAAAGTCCATGCACCTGATGTATCTGTTGGCGCCGTAACAACTTTCAAATCGAATTTCACACTACCGTTTTGTAGAATAGTGCTCGCATCGTAATAAACATCATCGTTGGCCAAGAAACCCATTACAGTGGGTGAGGTTCCAATCACGAATTCTGCAACCATCCCATGTGTCGTATCGTCATCCAGCTCTTCTGTCGGATTAGAACCACCGCAGCAATCCCAAATAGGCCACTCGGGATTCTGAGCGTTGTCGTAAATAGTCAGTCCTTGTGGCGCGGGTAGACTAGTTGGGTCGAAGATCATAATATTATCTAAACGATACACAGCACCATCTCCCTTACCCCACTCTGGAAACACCATCAGTACATCAATTTGACTAATATCAAGTCCAGCGTCAAAAAGATCTTGTACTGAATATGTATAAGTTTGCCATTGGCCTACTACGGGTAAGCTTGCTTCTTCACTTTCTGAAAGATCAAACTCAACGGCTGATGTAGTATCCCCAGCCTCGATTTTAAATTTCCATACTGCAGTAGAATCTGTTGGCGCCGTCATAAGCTTCATTTCAAACTGCACAATACCGTTACCAAGCAAATTAGAAGTATCAAGATACACATCATCATCCGCTAACAAGCCCATGACTGTGGGTGTTGCACCGATTATAAATTCTGCAGTTAAACCGTGTTGGGTATCGTCGTTTTCGATTGTTGGCGTTGAGCCACCGCAACAATCCCAAATACTCCACTGTTCTAGCGTTTGGTCATCGAAAAGTACATGGCCAATAAATCCGGTTGACGCGTTTGGGTCATATATTTTTGCATTATCTATTCTGTAAACTGCACCTTCCCCGACACCCCATGCTGGAAAAATCATCACAACATCAATTGCGCTAGCGTCGAGGCCACCGTCCGCAAGATCAGATAGATTAAACGTATAGGTTTGCCATACTCCTTGGGCTGGAACAACGCCTTCAATGCTAGCCGATAAAGAAAACTCGACAGCTGTATCTCCTTCATCTGATTCAACTTTAAATAACCACTCTGCGGTCGAGTCGTTAGGAAGCGAAACGGCTTTCATATCAAACTGAATCACACCGTTGGCTAAAATCGATGTCGCATCAAAAGGTGAAGGTGAATCAGTATTCGGTTCACGTGATATAAACCCCATTACAGTGGGAGTAGCACCAATAGAAAATTCCGCAGTTGCACCATGTTCGAGATCTTCGTCTGTTACCACTGAAGGCGTAGAACCACCACAGCAATCCCATAAAGGCCAGCTTAAGTTTTCAGTATCTTCGAACAAAACAACCTGAGGTGAAACGGCTTCATCACCTGCTATTGTGACGTTTGTTACATGATAAATGGTCCCTTCTCCGACTCCCCAAGCAGGAAATATCATCACAACATCAAGGGCACTTAAATCTAAACCGGCATCAGCAAGTGTTTGCAATGGGAACGTATAGGTTTGCCACTCACCAGTCACTGGGTCGACTCCTTCTATACTTTGATTTAATTCCATGTCAACTGCAGTCGATCCTTCCTGACTTTCAATTTTAAAAGACCAAACTGCTGTGGCATCATTCGGTGCTGTAACAATTTTCATTTCGAATTGAACATTACCTGAATCAATCAAGGGCGAGGCATCAAAAGGCGTTGCTTTACCAAGAGGATCATCAATAAAAGTATCGCGTGATATAAATCCATTTACAGTTGGAGTTTCACCGACGGTAAATTCCATCACAGATCCTTTGTTTACATCTTCTACTATGCTTGGTGTGGAACCACCACAACAGTCCCATGCTGGCCAATTAGGGTTCAAAGTTCCGTCAAAGATAGTTAGGTTTTGTGCAACTCCAGAAGAAGGAGGCGATGGAATGGGCGCTACGCCTTCAACGAGCCCATCTTCTAAACTATCATATCCGCCTCGTACGGTTTCGCAACCAGCGCCGGTGATAGTATTTTGTTCACACTGATAAACACGAACAAAATCAATTTCAAATTTCTGTCCTGATTCGAAAACAGAACTATCAACACCAAGGTTATTTACAGCCTCAGGCCAGTTTCCGCCGACTGCGAAATTTAATACCAAATAAAATTCCTGATCAAACGGCTCTGTTCCCCAATAAGTTGAAAGTTCTCCAGATACGGTATCGAAATACTCAGCAAACCACCCTCTATGTGAGAGCCCGACTGCTTGGTCTTTACTGTTGAATCTAACTTGAGATTTGCGTTGCGTTGCGTAAAGGTAGTTGTCGACATACCAACGAATCTCTCCCTCTTGCCACTCAATGGCATAGTCATGAAAACCATCCGCGGGATTTAAGTTGTTTGGCAATTGGTATGATTTACCAGAACTAGAATTATCGGGCCACTCTTTTCCGTAATGCAAAGTTCCATGTACATTACTCTCAATATTACCTTCGGAATCTGATGTCTTTAAATTAACAGCTTCCAAAATATCTATTTCACCAGACTTAGGCCAGCCGCCAAAAACTTCGTCGGTTGGCATCATCCAGAAAGCAGGCCAACTCCCTTGACCAGAAGGAAGTTTTGCACGCATTTCAAAACGCCCATATTTAAAATCGGCTTTGTAACGACTGTTAATTCTAGCTGATGTGTAAGGTTGATCAGCTCCTTGCACTGCAGGGAGTGCGACTAGATTCAACATTCCGTTGTCGATATATGAGTTATTCGCGCTGTCGGTATAGCATTGTTTTTCGTTATTCCCACCACCGTCGCAATTTACTTCATGCGTCCACTTGGCAGCATCAATAGTATTCTTGTCAAATTCATCACTCCATATGAGCTTCCAATCTGTAACTGGCGCTGCTGGGTCAATAGAAGAAGTTTCCGTGCCGGTCTCAGCTCCCCCCCCGCATCCAATTAAAGATATTGCGCAACATAAAGCAATTATCTGAAATATTTTTGTCGTAATTTTTATCATGATTGTTTTTCCAAAGACTCAACTAAATTCTTATCTGGCGTTTGTTCTTGTCGGTTTTTTAGTTATTTTCATTAAAGTCGACTAAGCGTTGTCGCCATAGTTAAGTAAGCTCAATGCGAATTCTTTGTGCACTGGCTACCCCCATCAATCATATTGTTCCAATTAATAGACAGTTACAATTTAAATGCGGCATGAGGTTTATTGAGTGCGGTAATTTAATGAATGTTGCTATAAGTTAGATAACACGTTACAAATTTACGATAAGCCGTTTAGGGAAACTTTGTTTAGTTAGATTAACTTTGACTCGACAATTTCGTTGATACTTGAACTGAAGTTCCTGCTGACTTTTAGATTAACTTCGTTACCTAATTCTAAAATGCTCTCACTATTTCTAAGTGGGCGCACCGCTTTTATGCAGTTGATGTTAACTAAAGTAGATTTGTGAATTCGAACAAAAATTTTAGGGTCGAGCTGATGTTCTAGTTTTTTCATTGTAATTCGGACAATGTGAGTCTCATTGAGCGTGTGGATGCACATATAGTCACCAGCGGCATCGATCCATCGAATTGATTTTGTTGGTAGGAAGATTTTTTCAAAGTCGTTATTCTTTATGACGAGTTCCTGATTGTAGGCTGTAGGTAAAGGTTGATCTGATTTGAGCCAGTCTTCGAGTTCTGATATAGCAATGCCTGAGCTTTCGCCAAGAGCTTTGAGTAAGCGGTATTTTTCGCCCCCAGTATCTTTTGGTGAGTGCCTTTCTAAGATTTTTTCTACTGATTTTTGTAACCGTCCTAAATTCACGGGCTTTAAAACATAATCGATGGCATTGAGTTCAAATGCATCGAGTGCAAACTCGCCATGTGCACTAACAAAAACAATCATAGGTAATACGTCAGATTGAAGAGCCTGCACGACTTCTATGCCATTTAGTCCAGGAAGATTCAAATCTAAAAATAGAACATCAGGGGTTAAAGTTTGACAGAGATTAATGGCCTGATCCCCATCCGTAGCCTCAGCTATAACTTGAATTTCGGGGATTTTTTCTAATCTAAGTCTAAGCCCTTCGATTGCGAGGGGTTCGTCATCTACTATAACGGCCTTTAACGGAGTCAATGTCATATCAAGTAATTACCCATTAAAAGGAGAGGATATTCTGACTGTTGTACCATCGAATTCACTTTCGTTTATAGTAATATCATAATCACCATTAAACATAGCTTCTAATCGTGCTTTTGTATTAGTCATGCCAATCCCAAATCCGTCGCGTACTTTGCCACCTAGTTTTCGGCCATCATCGATTATTTCTAATACTAACCTTTGTTGTTCCTTTTTTGCTCGTATAATGATGTTCCCGCCTTCTTTTCTAGGCTCTACGGCATATTTAACGGCGTTCTCGACGATTGGCTGTAATAGCATATAGGGTACCTTACAATCGATTACTTCATCAACGATATCGATATCGATAGTAAGTCGGTCACCAAACCTAGCTTTTTCTATCGAAATATAGAGGTCTAATAACTCCAACTCTTTTTGCAAGGTCGCAATGGTTCGCTCGCTTCTATCAAGGGTATAGCGGAAAAACTCACACAATTTATCGAGCATTTCGTTAGCACGCTCATTTGCCCCTTTATAAATTAGTGTAGAAATCGCATTCATTGTATTAAACATAAAATGCGGATTAAGTTGGTATCGAAGCATTTGCAATTGAGCATCCTTAGTAGCTGTCTGAGCTCGCAGTAACATTTCATGCTCTTTTTGAAGTTTTGTGTTGTAAAGCATCACAAAAAATATTGCGGTCCACACAAACATAGTCGTTAACGAAAACATCAGCCAACCACCAAACTCAAGCATGTCCCAGGCTTCATTCCAGCGCTGACCATGGACTAACACTTTAAAACTGCTTAATTTTATAATGTTAAATAGAATACCAAAGATCGTTGCTGACAAAAAACTAAGAAATATAGTGCGTTTAAGCGGTAGTTGCACGATGCCTCTTATAAATAACCACTGAAGGTAAGAAAGAGTGAACCCAATACCAGTTTCTATCGCAAGATTTATTATCTGTCCTGACAGATTAAAGTCGACTTGTTCTAACTGCGGTCTAATTATCGCTAAGAATACAACCGCTGAATATCCTAGCCATCCAGCGAATTGTAGCGTCCAAAATTGTTGGCCTTGTTTAGAAAAGGATTGTTCCCCCATTTCAAGAGGATTTGTAATTCTATTTTCAAGCATAGGGTTTGTGTTTAGCGATTATTCATCTAGGTTACTTAAGAAAGTAAGGTATAACAAGTGAAACAAAAAGAAGTCAATTTGCGTCAAGGTGTGCAGATACTGAGACAAAATCGTAATTGGCACATTGTAGTGAGGTCCATTTGAACTTAGCTGCTCGGATCTCGCTTATTAATTAAAAGAGAGAGTTATTGTTAAATATAGATTTGTTAAACTCGACTAGGGGTGGCACAATATTGCCCTCACATTTCGTGAGTGTTTATAAACGGATTTGTACATATGACGACCAATTGGGTTAATGAGAAATCAATACTCAATTCGCTAAATACGGGCGTCCTAGTCCACGGTGGCGACGGCAATGTTATATATGCGAACCCAAAAGCCATAAGATTACTTCGTTTATCTGAAGTACAAGTTTATCGACAAGATCAATATCCTAAATCGTGGCGCATCATCAATAGATACCGTGAAAAACTGGCTCCAGAGCAATATCCTGCATCCGTCGTTTTCAGAACTTCACAACCGATTAAAGATAAAGAATACGGTATAAGTGACGAGACTGACGAGAAAGTGACTTGGGTACTGGTGAATGCTTATCCGGAATTTGATAGCGACAGAAAAATAAAACAGGTTGTTGTTACCTTTGTCGATTTTTCCTACCAAGACAAAGAGATCCCTTTTCATGAAATAGTACGCTATGCAAATGATGTGATCATGGTGACAGACGCGCAATCAAAATCAGTTGGCGGCCCATTTATCGTCTATGTTAACGAGGCGTTTGCAAAACTCAGCGGTTATTCAACAGATTTTGCTATTGGGAAATCACCTAAGTTTCTGCATGGAGCAAATACCGATATCGAGGCACGAAACAGAATAAGAAGTGCGCTCGATAACCATCTTCCGATAAAAGAAACTATCTATAATTACAGGGCTGACAAAACAGGTTATTGGGTTGAACTGAATATCTTTCCTTTAAAGGACGAAACTGGAGTTATAACCCATTTTGCAGCCATTGAGAGGGATGTAACTGAAAAACACTCCTTTGAGGAGGAGCTGATCGAGCAAGCTGCAACTGACCCCCTTACAAATCTCCATAATCGCCGAGGTTTTTTTGATGGCGCCAAAAACCTAATCCGACTAGCTGAACACACCAAAGAACACTTTGCGATAGCACTGATTGATTTAGACCGGTTTAAACAAATTAACGACCAATTTGGCCACGACATTGGTGATCAGTATTTAATCGCTTTTGCTGAAAGAATGAAAAAGAGCTTTCGTAAAACTGATCTTCTGGCGAGATACGGTGGAGAAGAGTTTATCATTCTCTTACCTTTTAGCACTGCTGAAGACTCAATGAAAGTTGTCGAAAAATTTAGGCGTAGCCTTGATGACAATCCTATTATGTTTAGCGATTTCCCTAAATCCTCCACTACAATAAGTGTTGGTATGGCTGTATCTGAAAGAGATTCAAAAGAAATTCATTTACTCATTTCAGCGGCTGATCGCGCTTTATATAACGCCAAAGACTCCGGCCGTAATCGACTTTGTTTAGCGTCAAAGATATAAAATAACCTAAAGAGTGATTCAAATGTGTGGACGATTTAATGTTATTGATGATCCCATCACTCAGTCCATAATGGAAATATTGGGGATTGAATTTAGCTCATCGACCAACTCTAATGTTTGTCCGACGGACGAGATTGCCACTCTTTCTTTAAACCATCACGAAATTAGCCAAGTAAGTGCAAGTTGGGGCATAAAACCTCGCTGGTCAAATAAACTCTTGATTAATGCTCAATCTGAAACGGTTACTACTAAGAAAACATTTAGAGATGCCTTCAATCATCACCGCTGCGTGATTCCGCTTTCCGGTTGGTATGAGTGGAAAAATCAGCAGGATGGTGGAAAACAAAAATACTTGTTTACCAACGAAAAGCAGGTGCTTTTTATGGCAGGAATTATTTATGAAAATCCAGCAGTCCCAATCGAAAAGCAAGAAGTGGATTTATTCGGTGCGCCCTTAATTCCTTGCTTACCCGAAAAGCAACTCGTCACATTAACCACAAGCGCTAACAAACAGTGCTTGCCGATTCATTCTAGAATGCCATTGATCATTGAACCACATGAAATCACAACTTGGCTAGCTGAAGGTGTAGAAGCGGCGACTACTCTTCTTCCCCCTAAAACTCAAACATCGAACTTAAAATTAGATAAGACAGGACAAACGATTTCAGACCTGAGAGTTAAGATATTTCATTAAGATTGGCTGGTAACTTATTGATTATATGAATTTATATTGACTTTTCTTCAGTGGAAATGGAGGCAGCCCCACCAGCCACATCCCGGCACACGAGTCGATTGTTACCGTTGCTCCCTTCCGGGCCTGGCGGAGTTCACAATGTATCATTGCGGGAGGACCAATAGGGCCACCATTATAAAGTCTTGATATTTTGGCGGTGAGTGAGGGATTCGAACCCTCGATAAGATTGCTCCTATACTACCTTTCCAGGGTAGCTCCTTCAGCCACTCGGACAACTCACCT
>JAHRVB010000110.1 GCA_019090895.1 Kangiellaceae bacterium | reverse complement strand
TTCCTGGAATTGGAAATCACTGAAAGCATGTTGATGGATGATATCGATGGCACCATTAGTACACTTAATCAACTAAAAAATCTCGGTCTTCAATTATCGATTGATGATTTTGGCACTGGCTACTCTTCACTTAGTTATTTACAAAAATTCCCAGTTGATATACTTAAAATTGACAGAGCATTTGTTAAAGACATTCCAAAAAATGAAAGTGACATGGCTATTTGTTCGGCCGTCATTGCAATGGCGCATCAGCTCAACTTAGAAGTCGTCGCCGAAGGAATAGAAGATAAGAAACAAGCGAATTTCTTACGAAATAACAATTGTGAAATAGGTCAAGGGTATTACTTTGGTAAACCAATGCCAACGAAATCAGTGAGCACTGTTCTTCGAAAGTCCCAATCGGTTGCTATTGAATTGAATTAGTCCAGGTAAATCGAAGTAGCTCACTCCAGAGCTAAATCTCCACAACTTTAACGAGGGCTAAAAAGCCCTTCCCCACCAATTTGAGAGTTAAAAATTGATGATTTTCAATCACATAGGAACGATTAAAATTGAGTACAACTTCTGTACTAGTAAAGTTTATTAGTTTTCCATATAGTTCATCTATGCCATCAATCTATTGGTGAATCTATTTCAATGTTCCCTAATCAACGACCGTTAGTTATCGTTAAATTCAGTGTTCTAGGAGGAGCTTATGTCTTTACTTAAATCTATCATTAAACCATTGATCACCCTTGCCGCACTAACCTTGAGCTACGTATGTCACGCTCACCCGGACCATAAAGTTCAGGACCGCGTTCTGAGTGAACTAAAGGACTTAGGGAAAGTAGACTTTCCCACATCTTGTGAGGAAAACACACAGCAAGCCGTAAACGAAGGCGTCGCACTGTTACACCATATGATGTATGCGCAAGCTGAAAACCACTTTACAAAGTGGATTCACAAATCTCCCAGCTGCGCGATTTTATATTGGGGTTATTCTATGAGTTTTTATCATCCTCTATGGCCAGATTCAATTAGTAGAGATGCCCTTGGACGCGGACAATCGGCACTTGAAAAAGCACTTGCACTAACAGCAACAACAAGAGAAAAGGAATATATTCGAGCAGCAGCAGCTTACTTCAATAATTGGCAACATTCCTCAAACAAACAGCGCGTAGCTTCTTGGGCAGCCGCGCAACAACAACTCCATCTTTTATATCCTGAAGATATTGATGCGACATCCCTATTCGCATTGTCTCTGCTTGCA
This sequence comes from Kangiellaceae bacterium, assembly GCA_019090895.1. Classification (GTDB taxonomy): domain Bacteria; phylum Pseudomonadota; class Gammaproteobacteria; order Enterobacterales; family Kangiellaceae. Next base: position 1,804 of record JAHRVB010000110.1, on the reverse strand, counting down.
AAGGCACCTAAAAGCGATACGGCTTATACCCAACAAAAAAAAGCTGGTGAGCTACTCAATGAGGTTTTTAAGAATAATTCAAGCCATCCAGGCGCGATTCATTACACTATTCATGCATACGACAATCCATTGCTAGCGCCGTTAGCCGATCGAGCTGCTAGTGCGTACAGCTCAATAGCGCCAGACGTACCACATGCTTTACATATGCCAAGTCATATTTTTGTCCGACTCGGACACTGGGACAAAGTCGCCAGTTGGAATGTTCGTTCGGCAAAAGCGGCACTAAAATATCCAACCAAAGGGACTACTTCACTTCATTACGTTCATGCACTTGATTACCTTGTTTACAGCTACATGCAAACGGGAAATGTGGCTGATGCTAAAGAAATCATTAACCAATTAGAGCAACACCATCCTATACAAACTACCTTTCCAAGTGCTTACGCTTTAACAACGATTCCGGCACGAATAGTATTAGAAAGTAAACAATGGAAACAAGCGAGTAAATTAGACCCTAGAACACCGGATTATTTCAATTGGGACAAATTTCCCCAAGTAGAAGCTATTACTTACTTCGCCAAAGGAATCGGTGCGGCTCGTAGTAATAATATAAAGAGTGCTAGAGAAAGTTTGCTGGTGCTTAACGAATTATTTGAACAAACAGAAAAAACGAATAATAACTATTGGATAGCGATGGTCAAATCACAAAAGCTGATGGTTGAAGCGTGGATAAATCAGCAACTTAATAAGCCAAAGCTCGCAATTTCACTCGCTCGAAAGTCGGCAGAAATCGAAGATTCAATGGACAAGAATCCAGTGACTCCAGGTTCGGTACTTCCGGCTAGGGAACTACTCGCCGATATGTTAATGTTAAACGGTAGCTTTGCTGAAGCATTGAAGGAATATAAAGCCTGTTTAAAGATATCGCCAAATAGGAAAAACAGTTTGCAAGGTATCAATATTGCATCCGCTAGATTAGAAGGCATGCAAACAATAGCAACAAAAAAATGAAAAGGAATAGTCATGTCAAATGCTAATCAATATGGTCAATATTGTCCGCTTGCCCTCGCCTCTCAGTTTGTTGGCAGCCGTTGGACGATGTTAATCATTAGAGAGCTTCTGTTTGGTTCTTCTTCGTTCAATGATATTAGTCAGGGCGTTCCACGAATGTCACGCACATTACTCTCTAATCGTTTAAAAGAAATGATCCATAATGGATTACTGACGAAATCAGGAGATTCAACTAGCCGTAGCCATTACCAGCTAACCGAAGCTGGAAATGCCTTAACACCCATAATCACGGATATAGCTAAGTGGGGCCAAGAATGGTTAAAGACTGAACCACTTGTTGAGGACATCGATGTTAATCTATTGATGTGGGATATTCGGAGAAATGCAGTGCCATTATCAACGTTACCTGAGAAATTTATTGTTGAATTCTACCTTAATGACGCTCCTGAAAATGAAAGTTCCCATTGGTTAATCTACGAAAATGGTGAAGTAGAGTTATGTAATTCCGAACGGAATTATCATGTTAATGTTTACATCGATGTTTCAGTGAAACAATTAACTAATGTTTGGATGGGATGGGATGAATTTGACGCTGCAGTTAACAATAGAACACTAATTTTAAAAGGTAATAAAGAATACCTCGCTAATGCAGAGAAATGGCTTGGAAAAAGTGGTTTAGCTGATGTGAACCGGCAATCCAGTGAGAATAGAATATAGCCACCTTATGACTTCGCTAGTAATAACGTATCGCGAATATAACTAACATAATTTTAAAAAAGGAATTCTTCATGCA
>JAHRVB010000109.1 GCA_019090895.1 Kangiellaceae bacterium | reverse complement strand
TTTTAAATTATATGACACCTGTAGAATACGAAGAAAGATATACAGGTACTTAAATCGTCCGTTTTATTGGGGGAACCTCAGTGTGAATAATATTGGATATCTAAGTTCTAACAAAACGAAAGTCTAGACATGGTATCAAAACACTCACTTTGCAAGTGGGGTAAACTTGAACGAAGCGGAGCATAACCGGACAGTCTACTCATCACCGACAGACTCTAAATGAAAAACAAGACGAACAAACGTTACTAATATCATCGCGTTCGCCATCAGTATTGGTCTCACCATCGGAAATCAATTCCAACACAGCTAGTTAAATTAAGGAAAGATCGAATTATGATAAAAGGGTTAGAAAACGGTATTTTCTAACCCTACAGCTTTTAACTCTTGTAAGCTCAATCCGCCAAACAGTGATTGGCGCACTTCGTCAAGCTTTCAACAAGAATGCACTAAGGAGCAGGCACATCAGTCACTGTCACATCATAAACAACCTCAACTTCAACATTCTCACGAAGACCTTCATAGGTTGCGCTTTCAGCATTAACGAGTGCATCATAGTTAATTTCAAAACCCACACCTGGATCAAATCGCCATTGAAACTGATTCTGAGAACTTTTGAAACGCATTGGAACCACTTGTTGTCCTGCCTGCCATCCGTCACTTTGGCAATGAACACTGCCCTGTGTTCTAAAGCTGCCGTAATTGTTTGCATTGGTAAGTCGATCATCACCCGCATTGCTACTATCAATGTTATCTTCTTCTTCCCATAATTGAGGTTTTATATAAATACATTGTCCCGGCACATCTGGCACGGTAAAGGTAACAGAGGCACGCAAAAATTCTCCGGGATTGCTGCCGCTTTCAACGACTAATGGCGATTGCTCAATAGCAATGACGGGTCGATTATCTTCATTGAGGCCACTCACATTCACATAACCAAATAAATCACAGGAGAGCTTTCTATTATCCCAGTTGTATATCGTTTCGCTAATATTTATATCCAGTAACGGTATTGCATCCCAGCACTTAACATTTTGTAGGCTATGCAATGTCACTGTAAATTGTTTTTGCGCCGCAATCGTATTCAATGGCGTTTCTTGAAGCAGAATTTCTGGACTATCATTCACCGATAGAAATACTTGGTAATGAAATCGTTTATCCAGCTCTGCACCGTCGGTATCTGATAAGGTATAGTGACCAGGGGTGCTAGAATCTTCCACGACATTGGCTGTTACGTCAGTGTATACACAGCCGGGTTCATTACTTAAGCAAAGCGTTTCTAGGTCATCGACTTTTTGTCGATAAACGGCAAATGAAATATCCGCATCATCAACAGAGGGCAAAGTAAAATCGAGGAAAGGTGTCGTTTTGTCGGCTTGTACATAGGCATCAAAATTGACTAAATCCAGATTCGAATAACTCTTAGGTTGCGGATCAAAGGCGTCTAAAATCCGGTCACCATCGGTATCTGCAAGCGTTGGGTCTGAGCTGCAAATTAATGTCGACATGTCGCACTCTTGGGTATCCAGAAGATCATCGCCATCACTATCATCTGACGTTGGGCTTGTTGTTACATGGCGAGTAACGGTTGTGCCATCTGCCATATCAATTAGAATATCAAACCCTGTCAGTTCAATACCGTCGGACATGCCATCATCATCAGTGTCAAATATATCGGGATTTGAACCAAAGATTCGTTCGCTTCTGACTCCAACACCATCGCCATCAAGATCTTCCATAAAAGATAAATCTAAAATATCGCCTGATTTTAGTTCCAGATCAGCAAACACCTGATCATTAACATTTTGTGAACTATAGGTCGTCACTTCTGCCGAGCCATAACCATTGTGACTGACGTGTACAGCAACCCAATAAGCTCTATCACTTGCGGCCTGCTCACGAATAGATTCAAGTGAGCCATCATCATTTATTGAATTCGATATTTTTAGTATGTTGTTTAACGCATCTTGAACTGATAACCGACCTGTTTCAAGGTTAACGTTAGTGGCGACTAAATAACGCTCTGATGCTTTAAAACCGGCATAATCAATTAATATGGTTGCGGTTTTTGTATTGATTTCAGTTTCACGAAATGCAAAAGCAACATCGTTACTATCAACTATTTCGCTCGATGCGACGTTAAGGATTAAACCTCTTGGATCACGCAATAACCCTTTGGCTGTATCGACATTAAGTCCGGCCGTAAAAATCAGGTTATCCGTTGAGGAGTGTGGCGGTAATGTGAACTCAGGAAAGCTGGCATAGGTTGAGTCTACATCCAAGTTGGCAACGGGTACTAATGACCGCCTATCACGGGCATCCAGTGAGACAGCGCCCAATGAAAGTCCTTTAACTTGAAACGCCAGATCGCTATCATTTCGCACTTTCATGACTAGCGATAAACTTCCGCCTGTGACTCGAGTTGAGCTAGAACTCTCAATGGCTTCCGCCTCGCTGAGTGCGTCAGTATTTTCTTTACTTTGTTCTTTCGTATAACTAACGCTAGATTCATTAGTAGTAGCATGTGAATATTGGTAGTTGAGGGAGTAACCAGCGGTAACTGAAGCATCAGTTAAGCCGACAGTAGCCGAGGCACTATAGGTTACACCCACTTCATGGGTTTCTTCAATCGCTCTGCTATTACTCGAACTGTTACTGACAGTTTGTGAAGTTGCTTGAGATTGCGTTCGTTCCACTGAGCGGGTAAAAGAGTTTCCTTCTTCCGTTTCAAAATCCAAGCTCACCGCAGGGACTGAAGTGACTTCAATGCCGAGCTTCGCGACATCTGCAATTAATGGGTTGAAACGGTAATTGTTGTTATCGGGATTAAATCCAAATTCGATCACTTCTTGAAAATCGCTAAAGCCATCACCGTCGGTGTCGGCTAGTCGAATGGATGTGCCATAGGCCATTTCTTCTTCATCCGTTAAGCCATCTTCATCCGTATCAACTTTTAATTGAATTGGGGTAGTGTCAGGGGCGGTGCTAGTGCTGGTATAGTTGTTAGTTTCTTCTTCGTCACATGCCGTAATTAAGGTCAGTAGGCAAAGGCTGACTAACAGTTTATTGATTGACAAACTCGGTGGTTTATTCATGCTCTTACTCCAATTAAGATGTCGATTTATTTTTATATGCGACCATTAGCTTAATGCGGTAAGGCGTTTTGAGTTTGTAATATTGGGCCAAAAACTTGACACAATGGGCCAGTGTTTAATAAATGTGGAAAATAAAGGATGTCGCACTATTTTGGGTGAAACAATGGAGTGGTTTAGCGGTCATTAGTGCTTCCTTGTCACCATTTAACACCACTTAACTCTCACGCATTGATAGAACTAGGAGACTTACCATAGAATTTTTTGAAGGTGCGAGAAAAACTGGACAAGCTTTCGTAACCGGTTCCATAGGCAATTTCACTAATATTACGTTTATTCTCATTAAGAAATTTAAGGGCGATCTGCATCCGAACATCCGTGATAAATTGCCCAGCTGATTGCTGGCATTCTTGCTGACATTTACGACTGAGTGATCGCCGACTTAACGCCATTGCCTGTGACAGAACATCGATATTAAAACCTGGATTAGTCAAATTTTGCATCACCTCATTACGCAATCTGTCTGCGAAACTCTGCTCGCTTTTGTCGGTTATCAATTCAGCTGTTAATGATTCTGTCGTTAATGACATGGAAAGTTCGGCTTGAATTTCTTCACGGATCAACTTCCTGTTTCTAATTAATCCGTCAATTCGGGCTATTAGCTCAGATGTATCGAAAGGTTTACTCATGTAGTCATCGGCGCCGGTTTGCAAACCTTCAACGGTTTCACGTTTACCTGATTTTGCGCTCAACATAATAATAGGAATGGTACTGGTGAGTTTGTGTTTTCTGATTTCCTCGAGCATTTCCAAACCATTCATTTTAGGCATCATGACATCAGAAATGATTAAATCGGGTAACATAGTTTGTGTTTTAGCTAGGCCTTCAGCACCATCGCACGCTTGAATAATACGATAATAGCCTGACAATTTGAGTGAGATAAATTGTCGTAACTCAATATTGTCGTCAACCACCAGTACTGTGGTGATATCGTCATCGTTTTGAGAAAGACCATCGATTGTCACTGCCTCTTTGGCAACCAAATCAGGTAGTTTTATCTCAGGTAAAATAGGCATTTCATTCACACTAGGTAAGGCAGTGTTTTCACGTAATTGAGTGACATCAAAGTGTTCTTGTAATTGCGTGACATCAAAGTGTTGATGGCCGCGTTTTAGCCACAAGGTGAAACAACAACCTTGCCCAGGCTGACTGACCAAGGCGACCTTGCCGTGATGTAATTCCATGAGTTCGCTAATTAACGCCAAACCAATTCCTGTGCCTGGTTGGCTAACATTCTCTGATGATTTCCCCTGATAAAACCGCTCGAATAGTTTATCTTGCAATTCAAGTTCAACACCAGCGCCGTTATCTTTTACTTCGATACCTAGTCGTTCTTGTTGTTTGACGATTGAGATGACTATTTGGGTTTGTGGACCACTGTATTTAATTGCGTTAGACAACAAATTGGAAATGCATTTATCCAATTGCTCTCGGTCGAAATACAACAAAGCGGGGTCTTGGGTATTGCGAATTGAAATCGTCTGCTGATGTTGTGCTGCCCAGTCATTGAACCTTGGCGCTACCAGGTTGATCAGTTCAGCAATGTCGTATTCGGCTATGTGCAGTGGAAATTGTCCAGCATCTAAGCGATTAATATCTAAAATGTGGCCCACCAATTCAAGCATTTTATTGGCGTTTCTCAGCGCCGTTTCCACTGGAAAAGCCACCGGCTGCTGAAGCTCTGGCTGTTCTCGTAGTAAATCTTGCAATGGCGCAATAGTCAAAGTCAAAGGCGTTCGAAATTCATGAGAGACATTGGCAAAGAAGCGTTCTTTTAGAATTTGTTGTTGCTCTAGCTCATCAACCTTACTGTTAATTTCGCGAGTTCGTTCCGCGACAGTATTTTCTAACATTCGGTTTTGTATTTTCAGCCTGCCAGTTCGCCATCGCTGGGTTAGCCAACCAGTTAATATCAATAAACTGATAAAAACGAGTGCATAAACTACCCATGCTAATTGAGTCAGATACCAAGCCGGTTTGACGTAAAAGATCAGTTCAGTCTGATAAATGCGCTGCCAATCATCCTGCGCTTCCACTTGGAATTGATAATCGCCACCGGACAGTAAAGTATAATCTTTATGATGTTCCGTTGCCCAATCACTCCAATTGTCATGGCCACTTCCAACTAGTCTTTGCCGATACAAGGTCGGGTTCAATAGACTGTTATTGCTAAGCGCAAACTCAATACGAATGGAGTTATTAGTCTGATCCAATTTGATAGAGTCAGCAGCTAAGAGCTGACCACCATCAATCACCGCTTTGCTGTCAAGATTGGTGATGTAACGTATGTTTAATTTACCTTTGGGTGGTATTGTCTCCGCTAAATCGATATTTGCGCGGTATACTTCCCCTGAACTTTGAACAAACCAAATAATCTCATTGGATGTGCTAGCAAAATCTCTGAGTCCTCCAGTAGCAAAGGGATCAAACAATTTTGAATGCTTAATCCAATTTCCGTTTTTGTCTTTTTCAACATAACCCGATTGTTGACCAATGCGATACCAAATACGCCCCTTGCCATCCTCAAAAATACGAAACACGTCCTCTTTAGGGGTTGTGAAAATATCGGGGAATCCAGACATAAACTGTAAAGACGGTGTGCGATCTTGCTGATAATCCATTAGGCCATCACTAGTGGCCATCACCACGCCCGATGATAATTTGAAAGGCATAACGTTGCCCGGACCTAACCCGTCGGTGCCGATGAACTTGTTGATCTTAGTTTGTCGGTTTGCAAATTGTGCATTTTCAATACGGTATAATTCCTGAGTCGTTGTGCCCGCCCAAATCACGCCGTTATCTTCAATGGCGACAAATTCCAACTCATCTTCTGTGTTGGCAACCTTCTTTAAAATCCACTGACCTTCAGAGTATTCAACAAGAAATAAGCCTTCATAAGTACTGACCGCAAGAATGCCTGTTACCGGGTCAATTTTTATCGACCTCGCCCAGCCTGTGGTAAGAATATTTTCAAACACTTGGTTAGGACTATCGATAGAGCGCGCGAATAGTCCGCCGGAACCGCCATAAAGAAAGTGATTTTTATATTCTAATGCATCGAAGTATATCTGTTTGCTGGCAATCAAAGGTTCAAATGCTGCGGGTGCATAACCTGATTTTCCTGACGTGAGTTGAAATACGCCATCTCCGGTAGCAACAACCTTTCCGCCAATTGAGACTAATCGATCGATGATAGTTGCTTGGGTTCCTGGCTTAAATTTACTAACTCTGTTGGGCGGGATCATTTTGATGATGTTTGGGATTCCGGATAACCAAATACTGCCTTGTTGATCCTCTAACACAGAATAAAGCTTATTTACGCCTAAGTTGTGCTGTTCAATATAATTGGCAACCAGTTGTAATGAACTATCGAGAATGTATAGACCACCTCTTAGGGAGGCCAGATAATAATAACCATCACTGGTCTGAATAGCATTGTAAAGGTGGTTACCGGGGCCAAATAGTTGACCATCAACTCGTTGCTTAAGAGTATTTGTTCCTTTTTCGAAGATACCGTCTGTAGAAGTGACGATTGTCAGTTGATTGTTATTATTATAAAAAATACTGCATATAAAAGTGTTTGTAGGTAACACTAAACCGGTATTTTCAATGTTAAATAAAGGAATTGCAGACGAAGTATCGATGCCTATTTTATAAATCGACTTTTCATTAAGGGGTTTGTAAACAAAGCCGTTATCTAAAGCGAAAATACGGTGTTTTCCACCGGGGACATCTTTAACGATGTGGACTTGCCTGCCATCCCAAAAATACAGCGCTTTTTTGGTGACGAACATCACGCCATCTTTATTGGCTGCAGTTGACCACACTTCACCAAACTGACGTTGCTCTGTAGTCCAGTCATTGATTAAGGAATTAAACTGAAGTTTTCCGAGAGCATTGGGCTGGTAAACACCTAAGTCGTCTATGGTACCTACGTAGATATTGCCATCTCGCCAATGGCTTATTGACCGGATGCGCGAATTATTAGGTGTATTATAGAGATGCCACTGTTCACCATCCCATTCGATGATGCCGGTCCCTGTTCCCGCATAAATAAGGCCGTTTTCAGCCTGAGAAAGATGCCAATTTTGGTCGCTACCGCCATGTTCTTTAACACCAAAGGTTTGTGTCATAGGAAGGCCTACTTCACTGTATTGGCCGGCGTGGACTACATTTATATAAACAAGTAAAAACAATACAAGCAGTTTAAATCTATTCATTAATACAAAAGTCATTAAAATCCGTAAGTTATAAGACTACAGGGTACGTGATATTACGTTTTTTACAAGTTAACAAGCTTGGAGTGAAGCTGATGTCAGAAAGTCGAGCAAACTGTTGAATCGTTATCGTCAAACCCACCAGTATTTAATTCAAAAAGTTTAAATACTGGATGTCTGAAGTTATAAGGTATTAGGAATTAACCAGAACTTCGTTTGCACGAGTTTTAGACCAATAATAGAAAGGCAGTCCTGCGGCGATCAAAACCGTACCTTGCAAGGCAATCATCATGCCTGAACCAATCAGCGCGAAAACAGAAAATATCAGAGCAACTGCAGCGATAACAAAAGAGGACCATTTTCTTTTGTTATAAATGGAATGTTCCTTTTTCTGCATCATCAATTCGGCCAATGAAGAGGTAACATAAGGCAACATTGTTGCTAGTGTTGATAATAGTATCAATGTCTTAAAAGCCCCTATTAACCCTTCTGAAAAATTCATTACAACTAATATCGATGCTAGTACTCCAGAAAATACAATAGCGACTGCAGGCACTCCCGCATGATTCAGACGGCAAAAATATTTGGGGAATATTTGATCCTGTGACATCGCCTGGGGCATCACACCAACAATAAAAATATTAGCGTTCAAATTACTGATAATTGAGACTAAAGCAAAAATTGCAACGAGGCCCGCGCCCCAAGGACCAAAAATAACCGATCCTGCATCAGCAATCGGCGAAGTTGAACTTGCTAAAGTGTCCATTGGAACTAACTCCATGACGCCGTAAGAAATAAGCAAGTAAACGGTCATTACACTAAGCGTTCCTACAATCAGTGCCTTAGGTATATTTTTTTGAGGTGAAATCGTATTATCTGAAGGTAAAGTCACGGCTTCCACTCCAATATATGCCCACATAATAATCATGACCATTTCAGATATATTCTGGAACGTCGCTTCGCCTTTTGGTGCAGCAGTAGCCACATCCGAAGATTCCCCAATGAATAAGCCGCCAGCAGCAATAATAAAAAATGGTAATATTTTAAAGAGTGAGGTGACTAATTGAAATGTACTCGATTCCTTTACACCAGATATATTGACTCCTGTCACTAGCCAAATAAAAAACAAAGAAATAATCGCACTGTACAATGGTTTTTGGGTTATCTCTGGAAAGAAAAACCCAAGATAACCGGTGACGGCCAAGGATGCGGCGGCAACAGCAGTTATCACACCTACCCAGTATCCCCAACCAATAAAAAATCCGGTAAGGTCGCCAAATGCTGCTCGCGTGTAGGCGTAAGGTCCACCGAGCTTAGAATTTCTTTTAGCCAAAAGCCCAAACATTAAGGCAATAAAAATTGTACCGAAACCTGCTAACACCCAACCAAGCAAGCTCATTTTACCAAATGGGGCCAAAACAGCAGGTAACATGAAAATACCATTTCCAATCATGATACCAACTACTAACCCCCAACAGCGCCAAAAACCCATCACCTTTTTCATTGTTTATATCCTTTTAGTTATGTTTATTATTAAGAATCTAAATAATTGTTTTGCTCTTTGAATTTTTATTAGGTTGTTTTGTAGTCAGCGTATCATATTGAAGAGGCTTAAGATAATTAGACAAAACTGGATAAAGTGCATTTAACATCCTAGTAAAACCACTAGCGAATGATAATAGAGAGTAGAAGGGGCAGTACGATTTGAAAAATGAGAGAGTTAGTTTTGTTTCTATAGCGTATTAGTTCCGGCTTCATCTGACACTTCAGTCGATAACGACGTGTCTAAATACAATACTCTAAACGATTAAATAACAAAGTTTCCCTACTAGTGTCATTATTTGTTGCGCTTTGAACTGCATATTCAAAATTTGGATCTGCTATTAAGCTTTCTATTTCTTCACCGATATAGGAGCGAACATCTTTCTCGGCATTTTTAATTTCATCAATAATCGCTGCACGGCCATCAAATAAATTAAGCAAGTCTTCAACATCATGACTCAATAAAACATCATTATTTCCGCGACCTTTAAATGCTTCAAGCTTTGTGGCAATAAAATATTCAGGCCTTATTAATTGAATTGTCATCTCGTCTGTTAGTTGAAACAACTCAGCCGTTGCCAGTGCTTTTGGATACCATCGGTTACTAAAGCTTAAGATATTCGGATCGTCAGGCATAAAATCAACTTTTAATTCTTCAAGCAACATTCGGCAAATAACGCCATCTGTTGAATGCATATCTTCACTAAAACCTTTTGCTCTTAGTGTTTCTAATAGCAGGTACCACTCTCCTTTGTTAATAACATGAACAACAAGATCCACATCTTCGGTGTAACGTATTTGCTCCTTGGTAAAATCATCAGTCACCAGTAGCCCCGTTGTACACCCGCCGACAAATACCATTCGCTGTAGCAATTCATCCCCTAAAGCGCGAGCAACTAATTCAATCATTTGTCTTTGTAAATTTATATTTCTCATTGTAATTCCTTGAGCAACTGATCCAATTTTTTGACCGCAAGGTTTCTCTCTCTGGGTTGACCAATTCGAACAGAATCAGTCAAAGCTAACATCGCGTACAACACAGGATCATTATGGATTGCAACATTGATATTCTTGTGTAGCGGTTCAATAGTAACCCCCTTAACTTTTCCTTTCGCATCGGGCCATACTGGAGGCAACTCACCGGAAGTCATTAATTGACCAAGCAAAATTGGCGCCGCAAAAGAGGTTGGAATTCCGCGAGCCATCGCACCGGGCTTGGCGGGAAATACATACCTTATGCCATGGGCAATAAACTCTACAAGCGCACTAGCATTGGCTTTCGGTAGATTTGATTTGTGATCATGTTTTGCCAGGCCAATATCAATGCAGCGATTAAGTGACAAGCTTATTTGAGATTTACTGATCCCTGTGTCTATAGCCATATTCCTAACAGAAAAACGACTTTCTCCCACAGCTGGTTCGGCTCTTTTTTCATCCATATCAGCAGCCCACTCTTCATTAAAATCAAAAATTTGTGAGTCTAGAATTTGAGATTCAATATTTGGGGAAGTTCCACACACTCTTGGAGAATGCCCATGAAGGGAAATTAACTTAAGCAGTAATACGATATCTTGACTTTTCATTGGTTTCACCATGCTCGCCTTTCGTCCCACGTCCTAGGACTTGGGACACGATAGAATGTTGAATACTTTTTGTCAAGAGAAAGCACGTCATTCCCCCTGAGTACATAGGGCGGTAGTCTGAATGATTGGCTTTACTATGTGGCTCGCGGCAATGGAAGTATGAATTGCCGATGAGGCAGAGATTGAAGTTAGCGACTTACAGAAAGCTTATTGCGATAGTTAAATAGGGGTCAGTGTGGATAATCGCTGATATCAAAGATTCAACAAGGAGTAAGTTCGAAATGGTGGGCCCTCCCCGACTTGAACGGGGGACCTGCCGATTATGAGTCGGATGCTCTAACCAACTGAGCTAAGGGCCCTTTCTAGAAAATACCAGCTTAGAATGTAGATACCCTAAGCGGAACGAGAGTTTACGGAAAAACCTGCATTCAATCAATAGCTTTACCGCTAATTTATCGCCTTGAATAAGAATTTAAGGAAATATCCGTCTAATTTTGATTATTCCAGAATTGAGCGGGTTATTTGAACTAAACTTAATAGCATCTGATTAATCTAACGCGCTGTATAATCTATGTCTAATTCTGGTAACGGGATCGCTTCACTGATTAAAGAATACAAAGCTAAACCACTCCTGCCTATCGAATTACCCA
>JAHRVB010000108.1 GCA_019090895.1 Kangiellaceae bacterium | reverse complement strand
TGTGCCGAAGAGCAAATAAAACTATAACTTTTAATTTTGACAGGAGTTTGGCTGATGATAAAAAATTGTTCGCTCCTCGATTTGAGGAGCTTCTATTTTGCCTCGAATATTATTTTCCTACTTTTAAATTATTACTGTGGTCTTGAATTTACTAAAATAGCCGTTTGCACCGCATTTATTTGTGAAATAAGGTGATTAAACTCAGTCCTACCTAACGGAGTATTAATTTTCCAAACAATACATTTCCCAATCCCTTTTCCACAACCTTTCCCTCTAATACGCGAGCCTGTTTGTTTACGACTACCGTAACCCTGACTATTTAGGAAATCCACGAGGTCAGAAAGTGAATATTTATCTTTAGTAATAACCAAAACTTCTTCACCTTCACCAATTATTGGCTGTCGGCTATCTAACTCGAAATTTTCCATATCTTCATCCGACATCTTCTTCTCTTGGTACATAAGTTCTAGTGCAGCCTTAAATCCTTTTTTCGCAGCCTTCCTTAACCACTCATCTCCTTCTTCGGTATCTTGTTCGACAAGATATCCATTACGATACATTATGCCAAATGGTGCTGTGCAAAGGCAAGACCACCTTTAGCGGCCCTTCTCATGTAGGTGACGCTTAAGTCATTGTTTACTTCAGTACCATGTCCCTCTCGGTATAAAAGAGACAACACAGCTTGTGCGTGTGGACTACCATTTTTAGCAAACCGTCTCATCTTTGAAAACACCACGTCACAAGACATTGCACCGCAGGCTCGAGCGATTTCTGCTGGCGTAGGTTTACTACTTAAATGAGTACTAATTAATGTGGCGACAAATAGAATGGGGATTACAATAACTTTTGTTATATTCATCGATAATTTCCTTCTATAATTGATGGACTATTCAAACTGTCTATACCAGATATTGGACTTATCAACAGGTTAAACTTGGGTAAGTATAATAGAATAGAACTTTTATTTTCAAGCTCCTACCGGTGACGGAGTAAAAAATCGTTATTTTTCATTAAAATACCTGCCGGCATTATATGATTTTACTAAGAAGACTCACCCATTTGTCTTAGTCGTATTATATCTGAATCAATTCAAAGAAAAACACTTCTTTTTTGCGTACACATCACGCTAATTTTAGTTCCTCATTGCGACTCAACAAATTTAACTATCTTGTTAAAAAAGTCTCTAGAGCGCCATTAAAATATCCATGGGAAAGCTTTGTAAGCGATTGTTGCAGCACTCCAAATTTAACATCTTTCGTAACATAATCGATTCGCTCTCTTACCACATCTATGTAAGGATAATCAGCAAAGGCAACTTCAACAAGAAATATAATTATGAATAAAATACCGCTCTATTTTGTGCTTCTGTTTAACTTTCTCCCTACCTGCGTAAATGCCGCTAGCAATAAAGAGGTTAATGACTACCAAAGAGCAACTGAGATAGGCGACAAAGCGATTAAACTTAAGAATTATGAAAAAGCATTCAAACACCTGGAAATCGCTTCAAAACTAGGCAATAAAACAGCCCAATACTCATTGGCGATACTTTATATGAACGGGCTTGGTGTTGAAAAAGACTATAATCAAGCATACCTTTGGCTAAACGTCGCTTCTGAAGCTAAGGTCTCAAAATGGCGTAAATTACGTGATAAACTAAAGACGGCGTTTTCAGAAGAACAAAAATCTGCTTTAGCTCCCCACGTCGAAAGCTATCTCAACAAATATGGCGAAAAGATACAAGATGTCAGTTGTTATAAAAGAGCACCGATGGGCAGTAATAGAAAAATAATGACCTGTACGAAACGATTGGATAAAGAACTTATTAGTATCTGAACTAAAACAGTTTTACATCGTTGGTTCTCTTAAGAATATTAGATTACACTAATCGTTCAACGGAATTAACCTTGGGCAGTCGAATATAGAATTTTGGACAGATCTATCCTGAGGTTATTAACTTAATTCACAAATGACCTCGCTAGACTTTGACCCTCCTCTCCGCTTGCGATTAGTCGGAATTTAGGTGGTGTACTCGCTTTATAAATTTATACGGTCGCAAACATCAATTATCCTCATTCAAGTTAGAACAAAACAACATCGACTCTACCCTGCTGGTGCTTAGGTTGTTACACTATGCCTCATTGAAGACAGCCACAATTTTTCCGTCGTTAAAATCGAGCAAATTCTAACCAACCCCTTTACTGAGAATAAACTTCATCATGTCAGAGTCAGTATTAGACGCATCTACCGAACTGAAACCAGTTCAACAAGTGCTTAACCAACTAATTAGCAATAATCTTAATCTGAGTTGGGATGATTATTACCAGCTGGTCAATCAACTGCCAGCCAGTTTTAAAATCGCACCGAGTTTAAAATTGCTTAATTTGGCCGATGGTTTAATGAACCAATTAAATTCAGGTTTGCTGGAAAGCACCTTAATTGAGCGCTTTCTTATCGGGGGAGTTGCTGACAAAAATACAATTAAGGAATTTGGCTTAGATACCGAGTTACTCGGTAACATGTCTGGTTTTCCGTCATTCAAGAAGGTCTTGAAGAATGATGCCGAAGGCGTTCAGAAATTACTGAAGATAATACCAGCCAACGGTCGAATCGACGGATGGCACTTTATGCAATTCAGCGACGGTTATCGAGATTTGTTTGCGGCCAATGGTATCAAACAGGCACCTATTTACCCTGCTACTCGCTTGCTAAGTATGAAACGCCCTGACCAATTCGTCTGCATTCACTCAAATACAGACTTGAGCTTTTACCAAGCTTTGGGCACCAAGGAACTTAAAAAACAAGATTTTCAAAGATATTGGGACGATATTATTACCCCCCTTCAAAGAACTCCGTGGTTTAAACAAGATTTACCCATGGATGTTGCCCAACTCGCGATCTATCGCTCTCGAGTGTGCTTATTGGAAAGAATCCTCAATCAACCTGATGAAACCTATGTTGAAGCACAGACGGATTCTATGATTAATACCCATGTTGACTCTGATGCACAAACCGATGTCTCAACTGCCGAATTTATTGCCGCTCCGTCTGATTTCGTTAATTCATCTGATATTAGGACAGATACCTCTACCGAGCAGGATAATAACAAGCCGACCGCCAGCTCTTTCACAGCTAAGTCTGTAGATAATAATATCGTTTCAAAGAATGGGGTTGATATTGACCAATCAAAAGCTGCGGTCTATCAGAATGCTAAGCAACCAAAGAAAATGACCATTGCCAAACGAAAATCAGCCAAGGTAAACAAAAACGCTGCAACAAAACTGATGTCGCAGTATTATTTTGCTAACAAAGCTAAATACGCAAAAGTAGATATCAATTCAAAAAGAGACTTAATTATCGATAAGTTATGTGAAGGCGAATCTGTGGAAGACGCGTTCGCAGCGATATTGACGGTATAAAGCCATAAATTAATTTGCCGAATTGTAGGTTCATTTCAAAATTATGTAATAACTAGTCTTTGCTGGCAAATATCAAATTGGGATCATTTTCAACTTGATATTCCAGTGGCGCTTCCTTTATGACGCGGCCTTTACCGACGTTCAATTCACCATTTTTATTCATCTTAAACGGTTCATTCGAGGCTGATATTTCAAATTTCGCTTGCCACAGCATGACCGCCTGCATTGCGCTTTCCCGTTGTTGATTGGTTAGTTTATCGCCATTATCCCATTTACCGAGTTCTACAGCGGTTCGAAGTTGACTAATGGTTTTTTCGTCGAGGTTGTCGACCAAATCTTGATAATTCATGGCTAAAATACCCGTAATTCAAGCTAATGCGCAGATTGTAACTGGTCGCTTTATCCATGTAAAAACAAACTATCATTAAATGATGACTCAATTGATGTCATTTCAAGCGGTGGTGTTTAATACTAAAGATTCTGGTAACTATCTGTAAAACAACCACTTTCGGTCATTTTTTAACCACTTATTCCGTTAAACATCTGATTTTATGTAATTAAATTGAAGTAACTATAGATAGTTGTTATAGTGCGCCTGCTGGAAGTAAGTTCAGTAAAACTTGTCCAAGAGTTGGTTGTTTTGTGTCTAGAAACCAAAAACAGAATATAAACCAATTATGACGGAACCAGAAGAGCGTCCATTTCGTAGATATTAGTAACATTGGCGATAGAAACCCAATTCATCATTAAATCTCAGTGTCGCGCCAACGCCTTGACTATAAGGGCTTAACAAATTCAATCACGGCTGTTTAAAAGCAGCAATGGTTTAAGAACTACCGCAGGTCAATTTGACTAGTCGTTTGAAACGACCAAGACTTGCTCCTAAACAACGTCGATGATAGACGAGAGAAATGAGAATTTTCGGGTATTAAACATTAAGTTTTACCCCACTAGTAATTTAAGAACACAGAATTTTATAAACAATGGGCCACAGATATTGTGGCGATAGAAACTGGGAAAAGGCTAGCCCCTCACAGATTTCGCGTTAGAAGCAAACTTCAATACAGCGTGTGCCGGGTCGTTCAGTTAATTTTGAGCATTTAGTCAACTGATTAATAAGAATATTTTATAGTTCTCACTAAAAAGCAATTCCTAGTTCTAAGTTTTAAAATTCTCATCTTACCCTACACCTCCTCTCTCTCTACCGTTATTAAAATACTTTGACCTTTTAATGGTCAAAAAGAGAGAAATTTAAATGAAAAGAATGTTAATTAACGCCACTCAACCTGAAGAGGTTCGTGTAGCATTGGTTGATGGTCAAAACCTGTTTGACCTAGATATAGAACTTGTTGGCAGAGAGCAAAAAAAAGCCAATATCCACAAAGGTAAAATCACTCGAGTAGAACCCAGTCTAGAAGCCGCATTTGTAGATTATGGTGCAGATCGGCATGGGTTCCTTCCTCTTAAAGAAATATCCAGAGAATATTTTTCTGACAAAAATTTCCGTGGCCGCCCTAATATTAAAGAAGTAGTTTCTGAAGGCCAAGAAGTCATCGTTCAAATTGACAAAGAAGAACGAGGCAACAAAGGCGCAGCACTTACCACGTTTATTAGCCTAGCTGGTTGTTATTTGGTATTAATGCCAAACAATCCTCGGGCTGGTGGTATTTCAAGAAGAATTGAAGGCCAAGAAAGAGATGATTTAAGACAAGCCATGCGTGATGTTGATACACCAAAAGGAATGGGTTGTATTGTCAGAACTGCAGGTGTTGGTCGAAGTGCCGAAGAACTTGAATGGGATATGAAAGTCCTTAAAACTTTATGGGCAGCCATAGTTAAAGCCGGAGAATCTCGTCCCGCTCCGTTCCTCATCCATCAAGAAAGTGATGTCATCATCCGCTCGCTTAGAGATTACTTAAGAGCTGATATTGGTGAAATCGTTGTCGATAAAAAGGAAATCTTCGACAAAGTAAAAAGACAAATCGAATATATTCGTCCTGAATTTTCAAACCGTGTTAAGTTGAACGATGATCGAGATATTCCGCTGTTCAATCGCTTCCAAATTGAAAATCAAATCGAATCGGCATTTCTTCGTGAAGTACGGCTTCCTTCCGGTGGTTCCATCGTAATAGACCCTACAGAAGCGCTTGTTTCAATCGATATCAACTCAGCCCGAGCAACAAAAGGTGCGGATATCGAAGAAACTGCTTTTCATACTAATAAAGAAGCAGCCGTTGAAATTGCTCGACAACTTAGATTAAGAGACATGGGTGGATTGGTCGTAATCGATTTCATCGATATGTCACCAGCTAAAAACCAAAGAGAAGTAGAAAACGTTCTTCGCAAAGCTCTTACGCATGATAGAGCCAGAGTACAAGTTGGTAAGATATCTCGTTTCGGATTACTCGAAATGTCACGACAGAGATTAAAACCTTCTTTAGGTGAATCAGCGCACGGAGTCTGCCCTAGATGTACCGGAACCGGCATTGTACGCGGTGTACAATCTTTAGCGCTTTCAATCCTAAGATTACTTGAAGAAGAAGCTTCAAAAGATTCGACATCTATGGTTCAAGCGGAACTTCCAGTACCTGTAGCCACTTTCTTGTTAAACGAAAAACGGAAGATTATTGCTGCAATTGAAAAAAGGCAACGAACACCTGTAGTGATTATTCCTAATCCTTATATGGAAACGCCTAACTACGAAATTAAACGACTTAGAAAATCTGAAACAATGGGAACTGAAAGTTACAAAGTTCCCGTTCAGCCAGAACTTGAAGTCGTAGAATCTAGCCATGAAGCTGCGATCACCAAACCAGCAGAACAAGCTGCAGTAACAACATTTGAAAGACCTGCGGCGCCTCAACATGTTGAAAAAGAAGAACAGAAAAAACCAGGTTTACTTGCTCGAATTTGGAATTCTTTATTTGGCAACAATGATGATAAAGAGAAAAAAGATACGGGAAGCCAACGCGGAAGAAGTAACCGGAATCAGAACAACCGTAACCGGAATCAGAACAACCGTAACCGGAACCATAACAATCGTAACCGGAATCAGAACAACCGTAATAGGAATAACCGCAGTAAAGATCAACGAGAGGACAAAGAAGAAACTAACAAGCAAACTAGCGCTGATAACAGTAGTTCTAATCGACCCGATCAAAAAGATAATCAAAGTCGTGGAAATCGTTCGCCGAGAAATAGCCGCAACAATCGCGGCAGAAATACTCAGCGCAACAGAAATGAAAATCCTAGAGAGCAACAAACTACTGTAGAAAGAAAACCTCGAACTGAGCGGAAATCAAGAGACGAACGTCGTAAAGAAGTTGTTGGTACGCAAGCAGCAAGTCAAAGCAACTTGCCTACCGATGTGAATCAATCTGCCGAAGCGAAATCTCAAGCAGCAGAACATAAGCAGAAGCAAGCACAGCGAGAAAAGACTCAACAAAACAGAAACAACAAACCAGAAGCGAAAACTCAACTAGAACAGACTGAAACGAAGGCTGTTGAAACAAATGTAGTTGAGACTGCGAATGTATCAACAAACGAAGAACCTAAATCACCAGCAGTTTCACAAAAAACGGATTCTAAGCAGTCTCCTGCTGCTAGCGAAGTTCAGACGGTTAATGAAAGCGTGTCTTCTAGTAAAACTGATGCAGCAACGCAATCTGACTCTTCAATTGAAACTAAGACGCCAGTGATTAAGGTTGAAACTTTACCCACGGAAAGTGAGAAGCCGACACAAGAAGTAATCGCTGCTCAACAAGTAGAAACAGCTAAAGTAGAGAAAGCACCTGCAGTAAAACTTGCACCGTCAGTCGCTAGAAAGGCGTTTTCACCGATGGCAAAAGCCGCCAATTCTGAAACACTGGTTAGCACTGATTTTGGATTCACAGCACGTGTTTTCAAAGAAGGAGAGTTTGTTACTATTAACACAGAGATAAACGGTCGCTCCAAGAGTTACAGTCCTATGACTAAACCTAACTTAGGAGAGTTATCGAAAAGCACTATCGAGTAACTTTTCTAGTATAAGAAAAGCCAGTTTCAACAGAAGCTGGCTTTTTTTATGAACTGGGGAATCACTATAACAAAAGTTGGAAAATTAAAAGCTTACAAAATCAACTCAATAAACTAGCTATAAAACCCTCACTTGCATCTTCAATTAAGTCAATGACATGGTCAAATCCTTTTTCTCCACCGTAGTAAGGATCGGGAACTTCATCTAGGTCATAATTTTCACTGTATTCTAAGAATAATTTAACCTTATTAATTAAGTTCTGATTTCCTTCAGCTAGTACTATTGTATTTGAATAATTTTCTTTATCCATGACTAATATATAATCAAAAGTTTCTAAGTCTTGATATTCGAGTTTACGTGACAGAATGTCAGAAAGATCATAACCTCTTGCCTTTGCCGCTTTCACGGAACGCGGGTCAGATGGCTCTCCTTGATGGTAGCCAATAGTCCCGCATGAATCGATATCGACATGTGCAAGGGAAGGATAATTTCCAACTCGGTTTCTAAATACACCTTCCGCGGTCGGTGAGCGGCAAATATTACCCATACAAACGAACAATACCCTTGTTGTCTTCATCATTCAATTTCTCATTTTATGAATTGATTTGCGCGAGCAAGATCAGCAGGTGTATCGATACCCGCAGGAGGAGCCGTCTTAAGAACATCAATGTAAATACTTTCACCATTCTCAATGACTCTTAGCTGTTCAAGTTTTTCCAAACTTTCTAAATGAGATTCGGGCCATTTAACGAAATCGCCGAGTAACGATTTGGTATAAGCATAAATACCTATATGCCGATAATAAACGCTCTCCTGCTGACTAAGCTCAGGTTCTCTTACAAAGGGAATTTTTGATCGAGAAAAGTAGATCGCTTTGTTATTCTTGTCATAAATAGCCTTAACTGCATTCGCGTCACCAGCTTCTTCAGCATCAATTTCACAACATAGAGTAGCCATCCGAGCATTGTTTTTCTTAAGTAGGCCAGCCACTTGAACTATATTTTCACTTGGAATAAATGGTTCGTCACCCTGGACGTTTACGATAACTGCATCATCGGACAAACCAATCAGTTCTGCGGCTTCAAATATCCTATCGCTACCAGAAACATGGTCCTCACGGGTCATTACAGCATTAAAACCAGCTTGTTTAACGACATCCAAAATCTCATCATTATCCGTCGCAACGGTCACTGATGTCGCGCCACTTTGTTTTGCTTGATGGCAAACACGCTCAATCATTGTTAGGTCACCTATCATACTTAATGGTTTACCTGGCAAACGCGTAGATTGATACCTAGCAGGAATTATTACATGAAAGATCATGACAAATCGTCCACCTGTTCCGCAGTTAACGATTCAGCTTTGTCCGCTAACAACACGGGTATGCCGTCATCGATTAGGTAGCTGAGACGATCAAACCGACACAGTAATCTCTGAGAATCTTTCAGGTAACTCAGTTTGCCATGACAGACTGGACAGACGATAATTTCAAGTAGTGTTTTATCCATGATATAAACGACCTTAACGTTAAAATTCTATTGCACTAGAATTTCATTAATTTTCTCTAATAACTCAGATGAAAAGACATCATCGAAGTGCATTTCGATTTTTAAATAATACCAATTTTTCTTTGCAAAGCTCTTGCATTTAACTGCGTCTTTTTCCGTCATCACTAGAATATTTTGGTCAGAAAAATTTTCAAAATCGTTCATAGAAAACGCATGATGATCTTTAAATACAGAATATGTTTTGACCTGAGTATGGTTCTTTAACGAATCAAAGAAACGCTTCGGATTGCCTATACCGACAATCGCATCGACAGAAACATCCTTAAAACAATCGAGCGACACCTCCTCTCCGGTCAGTAAACTTACGAAGCAAACTTCATTAATCTCGACTTTGTATTTGCTAAAATTAGTCGATTGCAAGCCATTTTGAACGACTATATCGGCACTCGACAACCGTAATGTTGATTCTCGTAGCGGACCAAAAGGAAGAATTAATTGATTCCCAAATTGACGGTTCCCATCGAATAGAACAACTTCTAATTCTCTCGCCAATCCGTAGTGTTGTAATCCATCATCACTAATCACGAGATCGAGCTGATTGTTTTCGAACACGTAATCCCTTGCTCTCGCTCGATCTGAATCAATAACTACAGGTATGTTTAATTTCAAGAATTGCATGTACGCTTCATCACCGACAGCATAAGCAGTATCTTCAAGAGTTACTTGATGTGGATAATTTTCTATTTCTGAACCATAACCTCTACTGATAATTCCAACTTTAATATTGTTCTTTTTCAACATTTCTACAAGCGTTGTTATAAATGGCGTTTTACCGGTTCCACCAACCGATAAATTGCCAATGACCACAACAGGCTTGTCTGACGAAGTTTGTTTTAAAAATCCAACCTGATAGAGATATCGCTTGAGTGAAACCAAAATTAAAAAAGGTAGATGTAATGGCCATAACAACCATGTTAATTTAGAGCGCGAATACCATAGTTTTTCGATCGCATGGTATTCATTCATTGGTTGTGGTCAGCCTTAGAAAATTGAAGATGATACAAATTGGAATAGATAGAATTATTATCAAGCAGTTGTTGATGAGTACCCCGCTCTACAATTTCTCCTTCATCCATGACTAAGATACAATCGGCTTTTTCGATCGTCGATAATCTATGTGCAATAACCAAGGTAGTTCTATTCTTAGTCAAAGAATCGAAGGCAGCTTGAATGTGCCTTTCGGCTTCAGTATCTAATGCCGAAGTCGCTTCGTCTAGAATAACAATGGGCGCATCCTTATACAGTGCTCTTGCGATAGCTAACCGCTGACGCTGACCACCGGATAATTTCGAACCATTCTCACCAATTAATTCCTCGAAACCATTCGGTAATCTTTGAATAAAGTCCCAAGCGTGTGCTCGTTTTGCCGCAGATTCAATTTTCTCTAGTTCAATAGTGCGTTGTGAACCAGACAATGAATCAAAATCGACAGCGTAAGCAATATTTGCCGCAACGCTAGAATTAAATAATGTAACTTGTTGAGATACGATACTGATGTGTTTTCGCAAGCTCTTTAATGTTACGTTAGTGATATCATTATCATCGATTTTTACTTTACCAGATGAAGCCTCGTAAAAACGAAGTAACAAATTGGTCACCGTTGATTTACCACCACCAGACTTCCCCACTAAAGCAAATTTTTGCCCTGCTTCAATTTTAAAACTAACAGAAGACAAAGTCTGGTTTTCTTTATTATAAGAAAAATTAACTTTTTCAAACTCGACTTTCCCATTAACATTTGTTAGCTCTTCAACGCCAACATCAGTTTCTTCCAATTCATCCATCGTTTCAAATACGCTTTGTGCTGCTGCCATTCCTTTTTGAAAAACACTATTTAGATTAGATATAATTTTTAGTGGTTTTAGCATCATTATCATCATACCTAACATCGCGACAAAATCACCAGCAGTCAGATTCCCCATAGTGAGTTGCTTGCCGGCGAAATAGATCACTAATGCTAACGAAACTCCAGCTATTAGTTGAATAAGTGGCGTACTAATAGCTTTTGTTGCAACCATCTTTATATTTTGTGTTCTATTTTTATGAGCTTCTAAATTAAACCTCTTCAGCTCAAAATCTTCACCCCCAAAAGATTTTATTACTTTGTATCCGTCCACCACTTCTTGAGTATTTTGAGTTAAACCACCCATTGCCATTTGTATGTTTTTACTTATTTTTTTAAAGCGTTTACTTGCTAAACTAACGATCAGTCCAATAAGTGGTGCGGAGATAAGAAATAAGCTAGCTAGTTGCCAGCTGGTATAAAAAATAAAACAAAGAATATAAATAATTACGCCGCCTTCTCGCAATAGCTTAGTAAAAGTATCAGTTGTAACAGTCGCCACTTGTTGAGTATCGAAAGTTATTTTAGAAACTAATTTCCCAACTGAGTTCGAATCAAAATATTGACTTGGTAAACGTAGGTATTTATCGACAACTTCAACCTGAATTTTATGCACTATATTTTGCCCGACCCAAGACATACAATAGGCAGAAATGAAACTAGCTATACCTCTCACAGTTAATAACAAAACGATAAAGAACGGTACATTCTCCATAATTTCATTATTATTATTCACCAAAACTTCATCAGTTAAAGGTTTAAGAGCAAGTACGAAGAGAAAATCCATTCCCGCATAAGACAGATTGCTTACAACAGCGACGAAAAAAGCTAATTTGTAATGCCTTAAATATCCTCTAAGTCTTTTGAAGGTACTTTGTTTGTTTAACTCATTTTGCTGAGTCATTCTTTCGTCCTCTGCGTTGCCATTTTTAAATTGACAACACCGAGTTGAGAGGTTGCGTCCATGGCTGTTACCACAGATTGATAAGGCGTATTAGCATCAGCGCTAATAATTACAGATATCTCTTTGTTAGCTTCAATCGAAGGTTTGAGGGCTAGCATTAATGTTTCGATCGACTCATTAACCAAACCTTTGCCATCTACAAAATAACGGCCTTCTTTATCAACACTAATTTCGAGTGATTCTGGTTTGGTTTCCAATGGTTCGACACTTGCCTTGGGTAATTCTAATTCTATTTGAGTTTCACGAGTAAAACTGGTTGAAACCATAAAAAAGATCAACAATAGAAAAACCACATCGATGAGCGGTGTCAGATTGACGGTAATCTCTTGTTTCTTTTGTCTAAAAAACATTCCGTTAGCCTCTTAAGGTTTCACGTTCACCGTGTAATACTTCAACCATCTTTAAAGCTTCCTGTTCCATTTCGGCAACTAACTCATCGACTTTTCTTTCGAAATGACGATGAAAAATTAATGCCGGTATAGCAATAATAAGCCCCGTTGCAGTGGTGATGAGCGCTTCAGAAATACCATGTGCGAGCGCTCCTGAATCACCGGTTCCTTGAACCGTGATCACGGTAAATACCCTAATCATGCCAATGACGGTTCCTAGTAATCCTAACAACGGTGTAATTTGAGCGATTGTTCCTAGGGTATTTAAAAATCGTTCTAACTTTACGATCGCTAGCCTCCCTGCTTCTTGTATGCTCTCTTTCATTGTTTCTCGGCCATGAGAGTGATTGACCAATCCCGCCGCTAAGATCTCGCCCAAAGGAGAACTATCTTTCAATTTTTTCAGTTTTGTTTTATCCAACTGATTATTTTTAATCCAACTCCACACCTGCGCGACCAAATGTTTTGGAGTAATACGGCTACGACGTAAAGTCCAGCTTCTTTCTATGCATATAACAAATGCGCCAATAGAACACAAAACTATCGGTAGCATTATCCAGCCACCGGCTTTTAACAATGGGATCATGAACTTTCGGAATCCTTAGGTTGATTAATCGAGTCATCAATAACTAGTTGATTTAACATTAATAATTCATGGCTTACTGCCAGTGAACTAATACTCAACGAGTATGGATTATAGCAAGCTTTCAATCAGTTTTAATAGCGGTTCAGACCCACTATCACTCAATAATTAGGGAGTGATTGACTGTTATATGTTGATCGAACAAATAATCGACGATTCATCGTTGCTGATTCCAAAAATGCCTATTCCTTGACCTTTCCGTATTGACAGTGAGCTCCCCCAATTCATTTTCTTTTATGGTGATTCCCCCGGAATCAAAGGTCGTCAAGAGCTGGTTAGCATAACGGCGATATCGTGTGACTACTTTTTCTCTGGGGAAGTTCCATTGGTTGGCAAAACCTGCGGAAAAAATGACTATTTGCGGATTTAGTAAATCTAATAGTTCTCTTGATGAGCTAGTTTCACTACCGTGATGCGGCGCGACAAGAATATTCACTGGTGAAATACCGTTTGCTACAATCTTCATTTCTGCTTTTCTTTCAATATCACCAGGAAGCAATATTCTATTTTGTCCGCTTTTTATCAGCAATACACAGGATGCATTATTGCCTAAACGACCATTCGTTGGTAAGTGCTTAATAAATTCAAAATGTATTTTATTCCATTGCCAAGGATCTTTGTGGTGACAACTTTCAGACATTTCCGTGTATCCACTCAACCTTGGAACTTTTTCTCCTATTAATAACTCGTTTACATCCATGCTCTCGATTATCGAAAGCGCCCCTCCAGAGTGGTCAGAGTCCTTATGGCTGATAACAAGTTTATCGATTCGAGTAATACTTTTACGCTTAAAATAGGGCAACAATACCGAATCTGCCATTGCAAAGTCTTGGTTTCCGTATCCCGTATCGTATAGGAGCTGTTTATCCCCTACCGTTACGAGGATAGCCAATCCCTGACCGATATCAAAAACAAGTAATTTCAAAGTTTCTTCACGCTGTACTAAAAACAATTTCAACAGCAATACCGCGACAATAGGCGACGCTAAGGAACGCGCAGGAAACTTAGAAGGTAGTAACAATATGATTACCAACAAGCTCAACAAGATAAATAGCCACACTGAAATACTAGGAACTGATATTTCACTGTTTAAACTCGCGAGATATGACTGAATCTCCAAGGTAAACAGCACTGAAAAATCGGATAAATAAAAGAAAAACGATGCTATAGATTCATCAAAAAAGAGAGACAATAGGGCCAAATAAATTAGCGGGGCTGTGATAAACGAAGTCACCGGTATAAGTATCACGTTAGCCACTATACCAACAAAGGATATTTGATCAAAAACGAACCAGCTTATTGGTAATAATCCTAAGAACAGATACCAGTTAATTCTTAACCAATCTTTAATATTCGAATATCGCCCATTGGTCTGTTGCCTATAGGACAATAATAACGCGATCAAACCAACCGCAAACACCGAAAGCCAAAATCCCACTGACAAGATAGCAAAAGGCTGGATCAGGCAAATAATGATGACCGCTGTCGCGAGTACATTGCCGAGTGACAGCTGTCGACTGTGCCACCTCACAAGAAAAAAAATCACCAACATAATCATTGCGCGCTGAGCAGGATATTCAAAACCACTGATCAAAGCAACAGATAGCGCAGATAGCAGACTACCGAGACTCGCTAAGCGCTGTGCAGGTATATAACGAATAAGAAAATGGATTCTAGAAAAAACAAACATCAAAAGGTAGTAACTCCAAACCGCAGCGATTCCGATATGCAAGCCAGAAATCGCAAGTAGATGTGCGGTACCTGAGCCCTTAATAAAGGAGTTTTGGTACTCAGATATCTGACTCCTCTCCCCCATTGCTAACGCTAATATGACCCCCTTGCTAGGCCCCTCAGTAACAACGCGATTAAGTCGGTCGTACAAATTCTGCCGAACTCTATGATAGTTCGAATACACAGGTCCACGATTGCTACTTTGTTCCCAGCTTTTTATATAACCGGTTGCTAAATAACCTTCCGAAAAAAGCCACTTTTGATAATCGAATCCGCCGGGGTTTAGCCTTCCATGAATAGGTTTTAGTTTCGTTCGCAAATAAAAGAAGCGACCTGCTTTGAAGTTACCCTTCTCTAAGGAGCTTAAGTTGTAGAGGTTAAGCTTAAGTTTGTTAAATTCCATAAAGTTAATTTCATGGTCTTCTAGATGAGTCAAACAAAGGTCAAAGGAAGCGCTAAATTGCTGCTTGTCATCCGATTTGGATTTTTCTAATTTGGAGGTCCTGAATTTAGGCAGGCTACAAATATAACCCTTTACTGAATAAAGACCCGGTTGTGGAATTAAAGGCGATGAATAAGTTAACCAAAGATAAGCGCTGAAACTAGCAATTAGACAGCCAACAAAAAATGCTAGCAACCCTCGATATATGCCGGCTTTCCAAATAGATATGGTAGAGTTCAAATGAAGATAATAACGATTAACAAAGAGCAGACAGCTCAATAAAACACCACTACTTGCTAGCAGTAAATACACCTGTGTCTGGTCTTGCAACCAAAATAGGCTGGATAGTCCCAATAATAGTGCGACACAAATCCCTTTCAAATAACACATCCCTTCTTTTGAACTGAAGTTATCAACCGACCATAATAATGACAGAAACCAGCCAGTTCTGCTGGCTGTCGTTCGATAAGGTAAATATTACTGTTTAATCCATTCATCAACAGCTACAATTATATTAACAGAAATAGATGTCTCTCATAAGTTGCAAATGCCACGTAAAATCATTCAGAAATTCCTGCCCCACCCCGATAAAATCAAGTCGAATCGTTTTCTGAAAATTTTTGGTCCTGTTATTCATGAACCTCAACTTTGGCATTTAACAAGGCATTCTGTTGAGAAAGCCTTCTTAATCGGTTTATTCTTTGCATTTTGGCCGGTCCCTTTTCAAATGGTATTGGCAGCAGGCGGAGCGATATTGATTCGCGCAAATTTGCCACTGTCTGTCGCATTAGTTTGGATCACCAATCCAGTGACCATGCCATTCTTATTTGGTTTTGCCTATTACGTTGGAACGATGACATTAGGCCATGCATCATCCGAGTTTGAATTTGAACTCAGTTGGCAATGGTTAGAGCATAATTTAAAGGCTCTTTGGCAACCCTTCTTACTCGGTTGTGCTATTTGCGCTGTCGTTGCAGGTATTATCGGTTATTTTTCGATCGGCATATTTTGGCGGTTACACATTCGAAATGCCTGGAACAAACGAAAACTAAGACGTGGCAAAAAGTAGTCAAAATTTGACGTTTATTTCATCTCTAAGAATTCACTCCTTAAAACAAGTTATTTATCAGTAACGGATAAGTCGCTGAAACGCAGATTTTGGTTACAAACATCCGTGCAATCGCTAGACTTTGAGCATTATTTAAATTAGATTAGCAATTACTAATTTACTATTTTCTGGCATGTTCACTGGTGGAAATCAAAACTAATCAAGCACCTAGACGGGATATTCTGCATAATATCCCTGAAGACAAGTTCGCTGTAGATAGACCAATAGAAGGTAAGCTCATCGAAAATAACATCGGTCAAGATAATCCGCAGACAATCTATCAGCATGCAGACAGAGCAACCCGTCAGCTCAAGGCTTTAGCCAATGTGAATCGACTTATGATTCTGTGTATTCTTTGTGAGGGCGAATTGTCCGTGAGTGAGCTAAATGAACAAATTAATATCTCACAATCGGCTCTCTCTCAACATTTAGCAAAATTAAGGGACGATAAAATCGTTATTACCCGTCGTCAATCCCAAACCATTTATTACTCAATTTCCGATGGGGTAGCCAAAGAAATTATTCAAGTCTTGCATAGCCATTACTGTGCTAAGAATGACGAGTATTGAGTAGCCGTTTGACTTTAAACGGCTCTCTGAAGTTCTCTTCTCACTTCTAAAAATCAACCTTTTACAAATGTTCGCAATAAATTAAATCAAAGACCGTTTATCTCTAGTTTCCAGAATGACCGAGGTATTCGTTCTCATCACCCCTTCTAATTCACCAATAAAATCGATTAACCGGCTTAACTGCTCTGTATTACGAGCATGGATAACAGCGATCATGTCATATTCTCCACTAATGGCATGAACCGCGGAAACTTGCTCTATTTTCATCAAGCCCGAAGACACTATTGAAGCACTCTTTTGTTCAGCTGCAATTGCCACATGAGCAGAGACATATTGATTTAGGTACTCTTTACCCAATTCCAAGGTATAGCCGACAATCACTCCCTCTTTTTCCAGCTTAGCGATCCGTGCTTGAACCGTTGCTCTAGAGACATTTAACTTGCGAGCTATATCCGTCACAGTGGCTCTAACATCTTCTTTTAGTACACTTAATAGGCGTTCTTCACTTTCAGTTGCCATTTTGACACCTTAAGATTACATTTTGGTGAATATATATCATAATTTTGTCACTTTTGACACTTCAAATTGACGATTAGGTTATCCATAATGCTCGTCAGTCACGAAACTAGCAAAAACAGCTATACTCGTTTTAAAATTAATTGCTAACTAACCTATTTCTTAAAAGAGAATTTTAATCATGCCTGAGTCTACTCCAGTAAATAGAGACCTATTTGACGATGTAATGGTACCGAACTACGCCCCTTCTAAAGTAATACCTGTGCGGGGTGAAGGGTCACGAATTTGGGACCAACAGAACAATGAATACATCGACTTTGCTGGCGGAATTGCTGTTAATTGCCTTGGTCATTGCCATCCAGCACTGGTTAACGCGTTAACAGTACAAGGCAATAAAATATGGCATCTATCAAACACAATGACTAATGAACCAGCCCTACGATTGGCTAAGAAAATGTGCGACGCGACTTTCGCTGAAAAGGTCTATTTTGCAAATTCAGGCGGAGAAGCAAACGAAGCAGCGCTTAAATTAGCTCGCAGATGGGCTCTAGATAATCATGGCGAAGAAAAGTCCCATATTATCGCCTTCAAACAAGGCTTTCACGGCCGAACCTTTTTTACAGTAACTGTCGGTGGTCAACCGGCTTATTCTGATGGATTTGGTCCAAAACCAGGCGATGTTTTTCATGCAGAATATAACAATTTAGACAGCTTAAAGGCACTCATTTCTGAAAAAACCTGTGCCGTCGTAATGGAACCTTTACAAGGTGAAGGCGGAATTATCAGCCCGACGGATGAATTTGTAAAAGGCGTTAGAGCCCTGTGTGACGAAAATAATGCCTTACTCGTATTTGACGAAGTTCAAACCGGTGTTGGACGATTAGGAAGCTTATACGCGTATATGGATCTTGGAGTAACTCCCGACATTTTAACTACCGCGAAAGCGCTTGGTGGCGGATTTCCTATCGGTGCAATGATCACTACGACAGATATTGCTAAACACCTGAAAATAGGAACACACGGAAGCACCTACGGCGGAAATCCTCTCGCGTGTGCTGTCGCAGAAGCCGCTTTTGATACAGTGAATACAGCTGAAGTACTTGATGGAATCATTTCTAAATCTAAATTGTTCGTTGATGCTCTCAACCAAATTAATGACAAATATAACGTTTTCGAAGAAATTCGCGGTAAAGGAATGCTCATCGGTGCAGCACTCACAGAAAAATACAAGGGAAGAGCCAAAGAAATATTACTCGCAGCCATGGATGAGGGTGTTATGACATTAATCGCTGGTGCTAATGTTTGTCGTTTCGCTCCTTCACTAGTCGTTCCAGACGAAGATATCAAACAAGGCATGGCAGCATTCGAAAAAGCCGTTGCGAAAATAGCCGCTAATTAGAAAGTTCGAATTTACTTGCTGTGTACTTGTTTATTGTTAGTACACACGAACAACGAAGCAGGTTAACTTTAACCTGCTTTTTTATTTAACCCTTGTGAGAGAATTTGATGATAGTGATACGCCCAATTAAAGCGAGTGATTACGATTCACTCCATCAAATTGCCATTGATTCAGGGCACGGGTTTACCTCATTACCGATTAATGAAGACATCCTAAAAAATAAAATCACTCGTTCAGAAACCTCCTTTGAATCAAACGTAAAAGAGCCTGGTGATGAAGGCTATTTATTTGTCATGGAAGATACTGAAAGCGGAGAAATCGTTGGTACCAGCGGTGTCGAAGCTGCGGTGGGATTAAACTCCCCTTTTTACCATTATCACTTAGGTAAAGTCGTCCATTCATCCAGCGAATTAAAAGTCCACAATGTTGTTGAAACTCTGACTTTATGCAATGACTTTTCTGGCGTTACAGAAATATGCACTTTGTTTTTAAAAGAAAAAGCTCGCAAGAATAGTAACGGTCGTTTTTTGTCTCGATTTCGTTTTCTATTTATAGGTGAACATGAACAACGTTTTAGCGACCGAATCATTGCTGAAATGCGCGGCGTTTCCGACGAAAATGGACGCTCTCCTTTTTGGGAGTGGCTAGAGAAGAATTTTTTCTCTATCGATTTTCCAACAGCCGATTATTTAACAGGTACTGGAAACAAAGTTTTCATCGCGGAACTAATGCCGAAATACCCTGTTTATGTCAGCTTACTCACCAAGAAAGCACAAGCCGTTATTAACAAAGTTCATGCTCAAACGGAACCTGCACTAAGACTTTTAGAATCAGAAGGTTTTCATCGAAGTGACTATGTCGATATTTTTGATGCGGGCCCAACCATCGTTTCACAGCGGCAACACATTAAAACGATTAATCAAAGTTTACGTCTACAAGTTAAGTACGTTGAAGACAATATCTCTGAAGACGAGAACTCTAGTAGCATGCAACAGAAATACATCATGTGTAATACAAAGTTAAAAGATTTTCGAGCAATTCAAGCCAAAGTTACTATTTGCGACAACGACCGATTTGTCTTATTGCCAAAACAGCTGGCTGACACTTTATTAGTCAAAGAAAACGATTGGATTAGGATCATCGCTAATTAATCAGTACCGGTTTTGAAAATTTAATTCTTAAGATGATTAACAAATTTTATATGAAGGTAAATAAAAATGACACACGACAATCAACTCATTGATGGTGTTTGGTCCGAAGGCCAAGGCAAATTGTTTAAAAGTTTCGACCCAGGAACGACTGATGTAGTTTGGCAAGGCAAAGCAGCCAATAAAGAGCAAGTGGAATCGGCTGTTGTTTCAGCACGTAAAGCATTTGCTAGCTGGGCAAATTTGGAATATTCCGAACGCCTCAGCATCGTGAAATCGTTCGCCGCTAAACTGCCTGAATACAAAGAACAACTAGCAGAAGCTATCTCAGAAGAAACAGGCCGCCCTCTATGGGAAACCACTGGCGAAGTCGCAGGAATGATAGGGAAGATTACTATCTCTGAAAAAGCATTCGCCGAAAGAACAGGCACTGTAGAGAGTGAAATGGCTGGTTCTAAAGCATTTATACGCCACAAGCCTCATGGTGTAGTAGCTGTATTTGGTCCCTATAACTTCCCTGGCCATTTACCTAATGGCCATATCGTTCCGGCTTTACTTGCCGGTAATACAGTCGTTTTCAAGCCCAGTGAATTAACTCCGAAAGTTGCAGAAATAACACTTAAAGCGTGGCAAGAAGCCGGTTTGCCCAATGGTGTAATTAATCTAGTACAAGGAGAAGTAGAAACGGGTATCGCATTAGCGGGCAATACCGATATTGATGGTTTGTTTTTCACTGGTAGCTCTAATACAGGTCACCTCCTACACAAACAATTTGCAGGACAACCCGGTAAAATTCTGGCGCTAGAGATGGGTGGGAACAATCCGCTCATCATTAATGATGTTTCAGATATCGATGCTGTCGTTCACGATATCATTCAATCATCTTTTGTCACTGCGGGACAACGATGCACGTGCTCTCGTCGTGTATTCATTCAAAATGGTGACCAAGGCGATCTGATCGTAAAACGACTTGTTGAAGTCACTAAGAATATAAAAATAGGTCACTTTAAAGATGAAGAAAAAGCTTTCTTTGGACCGCTGGTTTCAGAAAAAGCGGCAATGCAATTAGTTGACGCACAATCCAAGCTAGCTGATCTAGGTGGAAAAATACTATTAAAACTAGAGCACCTAAAAGCAAAAACTGGTTTTGTTTCTGCAGGTATTATCGATGTAACTGGAGTCAATAATATTCCTGACGAAGAGTATTTTGGGCCACTAATTAAAATCTATCGCTATGACAACTTCGATGAAGCAATGACAGAAGCTAACAACACAGAATTTGGATTGTCCGCAGCATTACTTAGCAACAATAAAGATGTGTACCAGAAATTCTTTAAAGCTACACGTGCAGGAATTGTCAACTGGAATCGCCCTACAACAGGGGCAAATTCACAAGCGCCGTTTGGTGGAATTGGTGCCAGTGGAAATCACAGAGCCAGTGCTTATTATGCAGCCGATTATTGTGCTTACCCTATTTCATCTGTTGAAAATGAGTCAGTCTCTTTACCGGAAAATTTAAGTCCCGGATTATCGTTTTAAGTGCTACAAATCTCTTGTTGAAAAAACCGAAAGTAATTACCTTCGGTTTTTTCAATTTAATATCCTAGAAAAATATCAATCATCATACGTAACTTTTCGCAACTTGCTCTTATCAACATGTTCAAATTGCTTGCCGTAAATATCAAGCGACATTGTCTGCTGATAACTTAGTTCGTCTGCATTAATCGAAAGAGTCATCGCAAATGACTTAGTTTTTGCTTTATCTTTCATAAATGGCGATTGTAAGATCCCAAAATCATCACTATCGACAGAAGCCTTAACTTCAAAATGTGTACCTTCTTGGTTCTTTTTAATGGTTCCACCAGCTAGAATACACACCCCTCTCGGAATCGTTAAAGAATGCATAATTAGTCCTGTCGCGGATTCATAAATCCAATGGCCTATTTGATCATGAAAGATCTTTCCGTTTTCTTTTTTACGAACGATATGGTGATATTTTACCGCAACCAGTTGTTGTTCTTCTGCATTTTCAGCGGGTCCGGCGGCAGAAAATATCAATTCGTCACTGTAAGCAGTTTTATCCGGTTGCGCCTGCGCATCGGGCGCGATATCCAAACCTCTTTCTCCAACCCACTTTCCAAGAAGCTGAAAAAGTGGACCGTAATCAACATTATCCATGGTTGTATTCATAATGACCCTTACTCTTTTTGTTTGCCCTACTTTCCAGTTCTCTTGTTAATTATATGCTTCAACATCAGTTTACATCTAACGGCCGTATATCACTGATTCATTTCTGATTTCGATTTGCCTCAAGCACGACCGCAGTCTCACCAGGCAAGTGAAAAAAGACTTTGTCGGATTCAACCAAGTTCTTTGGTATTTTCTTTGGAACATGAATACCTATGCTCGATTTCGTATTCAATGTAGTTTCGATGAGTTCCTTTCCTTGTTCGCTCAAATAGAACCAATAAGGTGGAAATGCAGTATCGGTTATTTTCGATGACCAATGCTTTTGATAAGGAGAAAAATGGATGCTATTCGAATCTGCATCACCCAAATGCATAACAGTAACGTCATCTTTGATTTCCACTCGAAAGACAATATTCTGTATGTTTTTCCTTTGAGGCCATCCAGCATGAGCGATTCTAACGGCTTCAACGATAATGTTATCTGTAATGATTCGTTGTACTTCTTGGCCAAAGGCCAAATCGACCGAAGTTATTCGAGATAATATTCCTTCATTATTAGTTAAAGATACTATTGAATCCACCGCTTGCTTCGGCGCAATCAATCGAACTTTGGCATGTCGGGACATATATTTAATCACACTTGGTGCTGAAAAGTGATCATCATGGGCGTGACTAATAAAGACGTAATCAATCTTGTCATAAGGTGCTATGCCCTTATTAAGTCCTATTAGTATTTCGGCAGGAACTGATTGATAAATACCAAAATCTTTGTGAAAAAACGGATCAAATAGTAACTTTGTATCTCTCCCGGAAATCATAATCCCTTCGTTGCCTAAATAAGTGGCATTCGAGGAAATTGAATCACTAGGCGGGTGAGCTGCGGCTGTTGGTAGAAAGTAATAAACAATTGAGAAAACGACAAAAACAATCGTCTGAGTATTTTTCATAGACTTCTTCCATTAAGCGCTTTAACGCACTGTTTATGGTTATATTTCAACCAAATTTTGAATATCCGGCAAGCTACTTTTACTTTTAGTAAACAAGCCATTTTAACGGCACAGAATCACAAAGTCCAAACGCCGGATGTTGGTCTAGCAAGGCTAACCATAGGATTGGTTGTAATTATTAGCATTTTCAACCATTTATTTTCACTTTCAACAGCAAATAACGGTAATATGTCTGCTGAAAAACGCTTTTACACGATTAAACTACTCAGTTATTAAATTATTAAACACCCCAAATAGAAGAGGAATGTTATATGACGATGCCGTTAAGAAGTATATTGGCAGTTTGTATGCTGTTTTTATCCAGCACAATTTCTGCGGATAAGTTCGATGCAGATTGGCATACCTATTCAAACTACCAAGATATTGTTTCTACCCATATCCACTTGGACTTAGCAGTTGACTTTAAAAATAAACAATTAAAAGGAAGTATCACACACGACTTAAAGCGGCTAAAAAAAGGCATCGATCGACTCATTCTCGATACCAGAGACCTGGATATTCACAAAGTCGAGATATCTAATGGAAAATCTTGGAAAGAGACTACCTTTGAGTTAGCCCGACGGGATGACGTTAAAGGCAGCAAACTTTCAATCAAGCTACCGATGAACGCCACTGAGGTTAAGGTTTATTACAACTCTCGACCTGAAGCGTCAGGTTTGCAGTGGTTATCGCCTATTCAAACTGCTGGCAAGAAGCGTCCCTTTATGTTCAGCCAATCGCAAGCAATCCACGCTAGAAGCTGGATGCCTATTCAAGATACCCCTGCAATGCGAGTGAGCTACACCGCGACCGTTAGCAGCGATCCAACTCTTCGTCCGATTATGAGTGCCGAAAACGATCCTAAGTGGAACAAAAATGGTATTTATAAATTCAGTATGCCGCAGCCTATCCCAACTTATTTGATAGCGATAGCGGCTGGCAATATCCACTACAAATCGATGTCAAAGCAAACTGCAGTTTATGCAGAGCCTGAGCTGCTTGAATCTGCAGCTAAGGAATTTGAAGATACCCAAGCGATGATTGATTCTGCCGAGAAGCTTTATGGAAAATACCGCTGGACTGATTACGATTTATTAATTCTTCCTCCGTCTTTTCCATTTGGTGGTATGGAAAATCCAAGATTGTCCTTTATCACACCGACCGTTATTGCCGGTGACAAAAGCTTGGTTAGTTTAATCGCTCATGAATTAGCTCATTCTTGGTCTGGAAATTTGGTGACTAATGCAACTTGGCGTGACCTTTGGCTTAACGAAGGTTTTACTAGTTATGTTGAAAATAGAATCATGGAAGAAGTCTTTGGCGAAAGAAGAGCGGTAATGGAGCAAGCTCTTGCCGCACAAGGACTTGACGAAGAACTCGTAGAATTACCTAAAGGTGACACGATTCTCCATGTTGTTATTGAAGGTCGGGATCCAGATGATGCTTTCTCTGGCGTTCCTTACACTAAGGGCCAACTATTTTTAATGTACCTTGAACAGAAGTTTGGCCGTGATAGGTTCGACGCTTTCCTTAAGAAGTATTTTAACGATCATGCCTTCCAAAGTATCGATACCAAGAACTTCCTCGTATACCTTGATAATAATTTACTAAACAAATACCCAGGAATCGTTTCTAAAGAAAAAGTGCTTTCATGGGTTAAAGAACCGATGCTTCCAGTTGATGCGCCTAAACCAAAATCCGATGCATTTACATTAGTTGAAAAAAGTAAAAAAGCGTGGTTAGCAAGTGACATTAACGCTTCACAAATCCCAACAAAAAAATGGACAGTGCACGAATGGCTTTACTTTATAAACAATCTTCCGAAAACAATCACTCACGTACAGCTGATTGCACTCGACAATGAGTTTTCTCTCACTCAATCGACTAACAACGAAATTGCTCACGCTTGGTTATTGCTAAATATTAAGCAAGGTAATCCTATGGTTAACGAGCGATTGGAAAGTTATATGGTCAGTATTGGTAGAAGAAAATTGATCGTGCCACTTTACAAAGCGCTACTTGAAAAAGGCAGTAATTACAAATTCGTAAAAGCGGTTTATATGAAAGCTCGTCCCGGTTATCACCCACTTGCACAAGGTTCAGTAGACGCATTATTCGAAAAAGCGAAGTAATCAGTTTCGCCGACCATTCTTACTTATCATTTTCAAATCTGCAAGGAGTCGCTAGTTTAAGCGCTCCTTGCTTCCAGCATTCAATGCATCCTGTAATACATGATTCCTACAGTGCTTCTGCTGAATAGCAGTTTGCGGACGAAACTCTGTGTCAATCTAATCAGTTTTCAACCTAGACAGTTTTTCAATTTGTGCAACATTTGAATCCAATTGATTAGGCGCTATTAAGTTGATGACTATGACAATCTTTAGACTCAGTTATTAACGTATTCTATCGACTTTTTACCTCGTACGATTAATATCAAGAGTGACATCGAAACTAATAGATAGCCCACTACTGCGGTAGTGGTATAGAGCAAGCCTAACGGTGAAAAGTAGATTACGGCGGTCGCAGAAGCAAAGAGTCTAGAAAACTCAAACTCTGCTGCATAAGACTTAGTCTCAAGTAGAAGACCGCAACCAATCAATGGAGCAGATATCACTAGCCATACTAATAGTTTAATTTCAAAAGAGAGTTCGTTTTGAAATTGTATAAATAACACACCTAACATTAATCCGATAACATATTGAACGAGAACATAGACCTTGATTATTCTTCTCACTGGGGGATCAAACTTTACTAACTCTTCAGGTATACGTTTTTGGATAGGATATTTATGTTCAACGTCCGCAGGTCTCCACCCTGTTGGCATAAACCAGATTTTTAGCTTGTCGAACCATCGCTCACATTTTATCGCGTCACTAAAAAGAGAATACCAGGTATGTACATTTGCCCAAAGTGGATTAAAGCTGCCTAATGCTCTTCGCACACCATAGATAACCTTAACATCATCCAATTCTCGTTGAAAAGTACCAAATAATCTGTCCCAAATAATGAAAACTCCGCCATGGTTTTTATCTATATAAATTTGGTTTTGCCCGTGGTGCACTCGATGATGAGATGGCGTAACGAGAACGGACTCCATCCAACCCAGCCTACCGACGAGCCGTGTGTGTACCCAAAACTGATAAATCAAATTGAGTGCTCCACAAACAAAAAATACCTCTGCAGGGATACCAATAATGAAGCTGGGTATATAAAACAGCCAAGCCCCGACAGAACTACTGGTTTGCCTAAGCGCAGTTGTTAAATTATATTCTTCGCTCTGATGGTGAACCACATGGCCAGCCCATAGAAAATTGATTTGGTGAGAAAAACGGTGATACCAGTAATACAAGAAATCATAAAAAATAAAGGCGAATACCCAGGTAAAGGCCGAATGACTATTCCATTGCCAAGTTACAATAGTATCTGAAAACCAAGCATAAACCAGAGATGCCAAACTGAAGATTATCAGCTTTTGAGATTGACTAATCACGCCTAAAGACAGACTGGTGATAGCATCGTTTAGTCGATAAACTTCACGTCCCTTCTTATAATTCACCCATAACTCAATGAAAATTAAAAGAAAAAAGAAAGGGGATGCAATTAGTATTATTTGAGTAGCCAAATTTACGATATCTCCGAAATATTAGTTCTAGAGCAAATTAATTTAAATCAAACACCAAGAATATAACCGATTATTCCTCTTTAATAAATCGAATTTAGGGTGGACTGAGATAATGTAATTACTTTAGTCCGTTAAAATTGTGGCCACAAGGCTTGAATACAGGCCACAAGCTGACCGTTTTTCGAACGATTGAGGCACTCTACACCATTCGAAAGGGATGACAGGTTAACTGATTATAATCCTCCAAAAAATATCCTAGATATCTTGAGCGAAAACCCACTCGCTGTTCTATAATTTAAGTTATCAGAATGCTTTGCCTCTACCCCCTTTTGAGGCCGAACTTTTAGAACAACCACTTCGGAAACTGTATAATAAAAATGAGTAATCAAGTCAGTAAAATATTAGCTGATCAATATATAAAATTGTGCTCTCTTAAGGTAGACAGACAACACGAAGCTGATCTAATCGGACGTTTATTGGAAAATATCCAAACGTATGAAACCGATAATCCAAAGTTCAAGCCAACGGAAGACAGACCGAGCACCTCAAATGATGTCAGCACACAACAGATCTTCTCCGTTAAAGATGATGTTCTTGCGTCCGCCCTATCTACTGAGATAGAGAATTTCCCTCGAATTCAACTTGCCCTTAACATTTGCGACTATTGTTTTTTAGTGCTCAGTAAAAACTCTCATATTCCGCCTCTTTTGATTAATCTAATTGAACAATTAAAGCCCACTTATATGAGACTCTGCTTGTTAAGTCCTCTTGAAGTCATTAGGGGTTGTAATCCTGTATTAAAAATAATTAATACTATTATTTCTTATACACCTCAATGGAAAGATGAGAGCTCTGTTAATTTTCCAACTTACGGTAAGTTATTAAGTCTCATTAACTTTAAAACAAAATCATCAGATAACTTGTATAACGCGGTCGATACCGGGTTAGCTAAAATCCTACAAATAAAAGAAAATCAACAAAAACGAGGGTTAATCTTCGAGCGCAGATTAATTGAGCGAGAGGCGAGTATTACACTCACTCGAACAGCTAATTCAATTTGCAAAAAAATCATTCAAGATTTAAGTATGAAATACGAACTTGATGGCCTCCTCTCTTCATTTCTAAAGGACACTTGGAGCCGACTCATTATTTTGGAGTATGTGCGCAAAGATAACTCGTCATTTATAGAAATCGTAGGCACTTTTATACTGTTGGCATTGTCTGTAAGGAAATTAAGGAACAACGATGAATTAACTTTTCTAGCTAATAACATGCCTGCTTTAAATGAAAGTATCATCAGAGGGCTTCAAAAACTTTCTATTGGCGAATCGGAAATAAATGAATTTTTATCTTCGATAGAATCCATTCACTTGAAGCTCATAAAAGAACAGACTGACAACCCAGCAAACTTATCTAACGATAAGTCGCAGAGTAAAACATCCAAACAAGAAGATATTATACGTTTAGACCCGATCGATGTATTTGCTACAACCACTGAGCAAATTGAACCATCTGTTAAACCATCAGATACGAACGCAGATAAGCAACTATCAAAACTCGAAACTTCAGTTAAGAGCGAATTAGAATCATCTGAGTCG